>JAIORY010000149.1 GCA_021107915.1 Bacteroidales bacterium
CATTAACCATTGTAAATTTCAAAATGCACTTTCAGCGCATTTTAAAATACAATTGGTATAACAAACTGTCATTTATACACAATAATAAGAAATTAAGAAATGTTATTACAATTAATTTTATTTGCGGGATTTGCGGGAATAACTGTTTTTATAGGCGGTTTGCTTGCAAATTTTTTTAATCATCACGTAAAAGAAACTCCTGTTAATTCCATTTTTACGCAAACCATAATGGCTTTTGGAGGAGGAATTATTTTATCAGCTTTAGCTTTGGTTCTTATCCCTAAAGGAATGGAAAAATTAGAACTCATTCCATTATGTATATCTTTTCTGTCAGGTGCTGTTACATTTTATTTTATTGATAAATTTTTAGCAAAAAAAGGAGGGAAAACTGGAACTTTATTAGCTATGCTTATGGATTTTATACCTGAGTCAATTGCTTTAGGAGCTGTATTTGCATCAGACCCTTCTATGGCTTTACTATTAGCTATATTTATTGGCTTACAAAATCTACCTGAGGCATTTAATTCATTTAGAGATTTAGTGTTAAGTGGTTTTAAAGTAAAAACTACATTAATTATATTTTTCTTTTTGAGTTTCTTTGGAATATTTGGTGCTTTAGCTGGACAATTTTTCTTGAGTGATTCTCCCTTGATTACGGCTCAACTAATGATTTTTGCCAGTGGAGGAATTTTATACCTTATTTTTCAAGATATAATACCTGAAATTAAATTAGGAAATACCCATATAATTTCTCTTGGAGGTACACTTGGATTTTTAGTTGGAATAATTGGAGAAAAATTATTATAGTTATAAAAACATCGTCAAACCTCTTAATATTCCATATATTCCTTAAAAATTATCTGTAAAAATGCCTTCCCTTCTTTAATTACCGAATCCTGAATTGCAGAATCAAGATGAATATAATAATAATGATCAAAACGATTATCGTAAAAGAAATTGTCTGCAGGTCGCACCCAGCCTATCCCCTCTTCAAAAGCAATATAAGCAAAATCGGGTGAATATGGATTTAACAGGTTTTTACTACGATGAAATTCTGAAGCATCAATATTTAACTGTTTCAAAAGTTTATTTGAAAAAATATTTGTTTTTTTTAATTTCTTTTCATATATTTGCCTCTAATATAATGTATTAAGAATTTAATTACAGTAAATAAAAATATTATGAAAAAAATATCTATTTTAATTTTAGTATTAAGTGTGTTTATTGCTTTTAATGTAAATGCACAAAAGACAGGTAGTTTTACTGATAATAGAAATGATAAAACATACAAGACCGTTGAAATAGGTGATCAGATATGGATGGCAGAAAATTTAAAATTTTGGGTAGAAAAAGACTCTCCATATTATAAAGGCGTATCTCACTTTTATAAAGGTGTTAATGAATACTATCATAGGTATGGGAGACTCTATCCTTGGAATGTTGCTATAAAGGTTTGCCCGAAAGGCTGGCATTTACCGAGTATGGATGAATGGTTTTCATTAATTAATAGTTTTGGAGATTTATATAATGCTAATGGTAAAATACCAACAAAAAAAGAATCATCAAAAGCAAAAGTAAAGGAAAGAAGATTACTTTTTAAGGAAATATATGCTGCATTAAAAGAGGGAGAATCATCAGGGTTTGATGTTTTATATGCCGGGTATCGTGATCCTGACGCTTATCAGGGTGTAAGATTATCCCAAATGCCTGGTTATTATTATAACTTAGGAACTACAGCAAGTTTTTGGAGTTCTGATGACAATGTTGAAAAAGGCATGTTTAAAAAAATGAAAGCTAAAGGATTTCAGTTTCAAAAATGGGGTAAAACTTTTTATCCGATACCAATCAGAAAGAGAGTTGGTTGTTCAGTAAGATGTGTAAAGGATAAATAAAAGAGAATGTAGAAATATTGTAACTAATCAGTATGCTGAAAAGCAACAAATGATTAAACGTAAGAATAATTCAGGTTAATATTCCATATATTCCTTAAAAATTATCTGTAAAAATGCCTTCCCTTCTTTAATTACCGAATCCTGAATTGCAGGATCAAGATGAATATGATAATAATGATCAAAACGATTATCGTAAAAGAAATCGCCTGCAGGTCGCACCCAGCCTATCCCCTCTTCAAAAGCAATATAAGCAAAATCAGGAGAATATGGATTTAACAGGTTTTTACTACGATAAAATTCTGAATCATCAATATTTAACTGTTTCAAAAGTGTGGTCGCAATATCTGTTTGTACACCAAGTTTGTCAATAGTTGTTCCTCTGAATTCTTCTTTAATAACATTTCCGCAAAATAATAATGGAATTTTATGATATTCTTTAGAATGATAAGGATAATGTTTGTATGAATGATGACTGTGATCGGCTACAATAATAAATAATGTATTATCGAACCAGGCTTGTCTTTTTGCTTTTAACATAAAATCACCAATGCAACTGTCGGTGTACCAAGCAGAGTTCAGGTACAGATTAAAATTATCATCTCTAAAATGTTTGATTTTCATCGGCATATCAAAAGGCGAATGTGTGCTTGATGTAAAAAGAGCAGAGAAAAACGGCTCTTTATCTTCATTCAGTTCATTTAACATTCTATTGAAAACATATTGATCATGAACTGTAAGCTTTCCTTTTGGAATATCACTATTAAAATTACAACCTTCAGTTATTCTATCAAATTTATTATAAATAATGTAGCTCTTAATATTTCCATAAATTAATTGTCCGCCAAAGTAAAAAGAGGATGAATATCCTTTATCATTAAAAATATGAGTCAAACTCGATAAACCGACAAATTTATCAGGTTGCACGGTAATTGCAGAAATAGGGTGCGAAGGAAACCCGCTAAAAATTGATGCCATTCCCTGCTCGGAACGCGAACCCGGAGAATAAATATTTGTGAATAACACACCTTCTTTTTCGAGTTTATGAAATTCGGGAGTTATTCCGGGATCAGCTCCAAGCGATTCAATCAAATCAGCCGACCAGCTTTCCATAATCAGAAAAACGATATTTGGATTTTTGTTTTTCAATATCCGGATAGTTGTGTCTTTGGGAGTTTCGTATATTTTGTTTACAATATTTTCTGCAATTTCATCATCAAAATATTTAAAAGGGTTTTCCCCGAAATTCTTTAAATTTTCAAATACACTTATATAAAGATTAAAACCTGAATTTACAGCAGCAAGATTCAAAATATTATGTTTTGAATAATACGATTGGCTCTGATTTATGGGAATCTCCTGTAATCCACCCCTCATGCTTATAACAAGAAAAAAAGGCATTATCAGAAAAAACAAAATTGAAAAAATTATGTTTCTTTTTATTTTAACGATCTTGTCAAAAAAGAATTTTCTGTAAAGATAAAAGCTAACAAATACTTGTATTAGTAATATTCCTATAAGTAAAAAGAAAATATGCGTTTCAGCGGAATTATATATTTCGCTCGGATGTGTTGCCTGCGTAAGTGCCTTATAATGTAGTTTTGTTTTCCATTCTTCATAAACACCAAGTTCGGCTGTAGTGATTAACGAAAAAAGAGAAATAATTACTAAAGTGTAAATCCTATTAATATTGTTTATCCAGACAGGACTATAAAAACTTTGAATCAAAAGAATTAAAAACGGAATTACCAGAATATAACAAGCAGTTGCAATATCAAGATTCAAAGCATAATAAAAAGATGCAACAGCCTCCCAAAAACTAATATCTTCGACTAAAACAAAATTTATATTATAAATAAAGTATATTATTCTGATGATTGCAAAAAACATCAACCAGAAAACAAATTGCTTTGTTAGAGATAGTATAATTTTCATAAATTGAATTTGAATTAAATTGCAAAATTAAAATATATTTTTGAATTGGGAAATCCATACGGACTCCTTCGGTTGTAAGGGAAATAGAGGGAATAAGGGAAATATGGGAAATATGGGGGAATGTCTTATCCTGAAATAGGTTGACACAAAAAATAAAAAATGCCACAAAAACACTAAAAAAATACTTTTCGGAGTGGACTCATTATTCCATCATTCCAATATTCCACTATTCCAAGATATTTTATAATTTTGCAAAAAAAACAAAAATGAGTGTAAAAGAAAATCTACAAGAAATATTAAAAAAAATATCGGAAGATGTCAGACTGGTTGCTGTTTCAAAAACAAAACCAAATGAACTTATCATAGAGGTTTATAATGCAGGACAAAGAGTTTTTGGCGAAAACAAAGCACAGGAACTGATTGCTAAACACCCCGAATTACCAAAAGATATTAAATGGCATTTCATCGGTCATCTGCAAACAAATAAAGTAAAATATATTACTCCTTTCGTTTCGATGATAGAATCAGTTGATCGTTTAAAATTGCTTAAAGAAATTAACAAACAAGCAAAAAAGAACGAAAGAACAGTTGATTGTCTGTTACAATTTCATATCGCTGAAGAAGAAGCAAAATTCGGTTTTTCAAAAGAGGAAGCTATTCAAATGCTTGAATCGGAATCATTTCAATCATTTAATAATGTAAGAATTGCAGGTGTGATGGGAATGGCAACTTTTACTAAAAACATGAATCAGGTACGAAACGAATTTAAAGTTCTGAAAAATATTTTTGATTTCTTTAAGGAAAAGTATTTTAAAGATAATGATGAATTCAAAGAAATTTCGATGGGAATGTCTGGTGATTATCAAATTGCGATTGAAGAAGGAAGTACTAATGTTAGGATTGGGACTGCGATTTTTGGAAAAAGAAATCTTTGATTTATGATTTATGATTTTAGATTTATGATTTATCTGTGCTATTTTCTTAAATCATTATTCATCATTCGGAGTTCGATATTCAGTTTTTTCTTATTTTTGAATATCGAACACCGACGACTGAAAGGAGTCCGTATGGATTAACGATTTATGATTTTTCTCCATCAACACTTTTTCACCTTCAAATAGCAAATACCCATAATCATAACAGAAAATTAAAAGCCCGTTAGATAATTTGAATTTTTGAATTTTTTTTATACATTTGAAAAATAAAATTATGAAAAATTATCTTCTAAATATTAACTTTGTATTAATCAATAAATTAACAAAAACACTACGGTAGGTAAAAGCGAAATAATGCGTCATAGTGTAGTAAATATTTAGGAGTTGTAGCCAATACAAGAAAAGAGAAACCGGGTAGTAAAATTGAAAGAGAAAAGAAAATGAAAAGCCCACGCACAAATAGTACATTTGGTTTTTGCTGACACATAAAAAAGCCGACCCTGAAAAAATCAAAAGAGCTATTTTTTGCCAACGCTGGTAGCCGATAAATTGAGTGAAAGAGTATGACAAAATTTAACGAAGATACAAGAGTAAAAATCCCTTCGATTTTGCATTTATGCAGACTTGGATATGAATACATTTCATTGAAAGATACGGAATGGGATTTGGATACAAACATATTCACAGATATTTTCAAAAAATCAATCATTAGAATAAACCCTGACTTTGATGAAGACCAAGCAGAAAGATTATTGCAAGACACTTCTATGCTACTCGATAATGAGGATTTAGGAAAAGCTTTTTACGAAAAACTGATTAGCAATTCGGGAGTAAAACTAATTGACTTTGAAAATTTCGAAAGCAATACTTTTAATGTTGTAACCGAACTAACATACAAAAACGGAGACGAAGAATTCAGACCGGATATTATTCTGTTAATTAACGGAATGCCTTTGGCTTTTATCAAAGTAAAGAAACCAAATAACAGAGACGGAATAATTGCCGAAAGAGAAAGAATAAACAGACGATTTCAAAATAAGAAATTCATAAAGTTTGTGAATATTACACAACTGATGGTATTCTCAAACAATATGGAATATGACAACGAAGATATTGAACCTTTACAAGGTGCTTACTACGCTTCGCCATCATACAAAAAACCGATTTTTAATTATTTTAGAGAGGAAGAAACACTTGATTTATCAAAACTGTTAACAGAAGAAAATGATGATTTAGAGAACTTTATTTTAAAAGACAATAATCTGACAGTTATAAAAAACTCACCTGAATTTATTGCCAACAATGAAACAAACACACCAACAAATAGAGTTTCTACATCTTTATTTAGCAAAGACCGATTAGCTTTTATTCTCAAATACTCGATTGCTTATGTGGACGAGAATAAGGGAATTGAAAAGCACATAATGCGTTATCCGCAAATGTTTGCTACAAAAGCCATTGAAAACAAATTAGAGAACGGAATTAAAAAAGGCATTATCTGGCATACGCAAGGAAGTGGTAAAACGGCATTGACATATTATAATGTTCGTTATCTGACTGACTATTTTCAGAAAAAACAAATCATCCCCAAATTTTATTTCATTGTTGATAGATTAGACCTGCTTATTCAAGCCAAACGAGAATTTGTAAGTCGTGGCTTAATTGTACACATTGTAAATTCAAGACACGAATTTATAAGGGATATTAAAACAACAACAGCCATTCACAACAATTCGGGAAAACCTGAAATTACTGTTGTAAATATTCAAAAATTCAGCGAAGATGCAAATGTAGTCAGCAAACAAGATTACGACATCAGCATTCAACGGATTTACTTTTTAGATGAAGTACACCGTAGTTACAATCCAAAAGGTAGTTTTTTGGCAAACCTTACACAATCCGATAAAAATTCAATTAAAATCGGGCTGACAGGAACACCACTAATTACCAAAGATTTTTATTCAAAAGATTTGTTTGGCGATTATATTCATAAATACTACTACAATGCTTCTATTGCCGATGGTTACACCTTAAAACTTATTAGAGAGGAAATTGAAAGCGATTATAAAATTGTGCTGAAAGATGCTCTGGATAAAATCAAAGTTCTGAAAGGAGATATTCCAAAAAAAGAAGTTTTTTCGCATCACAGTTTTGTAGAGCCAATGCTGAAATATATTGTTGAAGATTTTGAGAAAAGCCGTTTAACTTTTTCTGATGCTTCAATTGGCGGAATGGTGGTTTGCGACAGTTCAGACCAAGCCAAAGAGATGTTTGAAATTTTCAACGAAAAATATGCCGATAAAGTGCAAGAAGTTGAAGAATTGCAAATGGCAGCCGAGCCACAAATAAGTTATGGTAAAAAATTATTACAGAGCTATAAAGTAAAAACATCAGCTTTGATTTTACACGATATCGGCACAAAAGACAAACGCAAACAGTGGGTTGAAGATTTCAAAGAAGGTGAAATTGATTTACTGTTTGTGTACAATATGCTTTTAACCGGTTTTGATGCCAAACGATTAAAGAAACTATACATCGGTCGTGTAATTAAGCGACATAATTTGTTACAAACACTAACCAGAGTAAACCGAACTTATAAAAACTTTAAATATGGATACGTAGTTGATTTTGCAGATATTAGAGCAGAGTTTGATGCAACAAACAAACTATATTTTGACGAACTTCAATCTGAGTTAGGCGATGAAATGGAGTTTTACTCTAACCTATTTAAATCGAAAGAGGAGATTGAAGAAGAGATTAGCGAAATCAAAGAAGTTCTTTTTCATTACGATACCGAAAATGCAGAATTGTTCTCGCAACAGATTAGCCAAATTCAAGACCGCAATATTGTTATAAAAATTAAAAAGGCTTTGGGTAATGCAAAAAGTCTGTATAACCTAATCCGTTTGTTTGGTCATTTTGATTTGCTCGAAAAAGTTGATTTTAAGAAATTATCACAACTTTATCGGGAAACCGAAAATCATTTAGCTTTACTGAATACAAAAGAAGCATTAGAAAATAATATTGATAATACCAATTTACTAAATGTGGCTTTGGAAGATGTACTGTTTCATTTCACCAAAATATCGGAAGAAGAACTGGTTTTGGCTGACGAGCTAAAAGACACACTCAGAAAAACACGTGAAACATTGGCAAGCAATTTTGATAAAAAAGACCCAGAGTTTGTTTCGCTTTATGAAGAACTTAAACGCTTGTTCGACAAGAAAAATCTTGATGAGATTACACAAGATGAAATGAGAAAAAATATAGGTGCTTTAACAAAAATCTACGAAAAAATAAAAGAGTTGAATCGTCAAAACAATTTATTGAAAGACAAATACAAAAGTGACCTAAAATATGCTCGTATTCATAAACGACTGATAGAAAAAAGAACAATCTCTGAAAAAGAAAGCCAAATATTTGAAGCTTTGCAATCGGTAAAAAGCGATGCAGATTTGCAGGTATTACAGAATACAAAATTGCTGAATAACGAAAGCTATTTTAGTACGCAAATGATGCGATTGGTAATTGACCAGTTCAAAAATAAGAACAAGATAAATTTAAACGCTGATGCTTCTAAATACATCAATAATTTAGTGGTGGGCGAATACATTAATGAATTTTACGGTAGAGCCGTTTAATTAATTATGAATGGTGAATTATGAGTTATAAATTATGAATAAAAAGAAACCAAATATAATTAAAGATAAAAGTTTTGCTTTTGCATTACGGATTGTGAAGTTGTATAAGTTTCTATCCGAGCAAAAAGAGTTTGTCCTGAGTAAGCAGCTTCTAAGAAGCGGAACTGCAATAGGTGCTCTGGTGCGTGAGGCTGAACACGCTGAAAGTAAAGCCGATTTCATTCATAAAATGGCTATTGCTCAAAAAGAAGCAAATGAAACAGATTACTGGATAGAATTACTTAATCAGTCGGAATATCTAAAAGAAGAACAATATAAATCAATTAACGAGGATATTAAGGAGCTAAGTAAAATTTTAGCTTCAATTATCATAACATCAAAAAAAGGAAAGTAAATGTGAATTCACAATTTACAATTCACCATTTATAATTAATAAAATGACAGATACAGATTTTCAAAATAAAACCAAACAATTAATCGACAGCCTAAAAAGCATAAGTGCAAACTATGGTTTGGGTAACGATGGCAACGAGTTCAAAATTATTACGCAGGTTTTTCTGTTTAAATTTATGAACGATAAATTTGCTTACGAAATAAAGAAGATTGACAGCAAACTTGCCAAAGCCGAAAGTTGGGAAAAAGAATTAAGCAATTATTCTGAAAATGATTATGAAATGTTGCTTTTGCAATTGGGAGCCGATACAGCCAAATTAAAGCCCGAGCATTTTATATCAGAACTATTCGACAGACAAAATGAAAGCGATTTTTCAAAATTGTTTGACGATACCTTATTGGATATTGCCACTACCAACAACGATATTTTTTCGGTAAAAACCGATGGTGGTGCAAAAGTGGTTTTGTTTGAGCGAATTTCGCAATACATTAGCGACCCATCAAAAAGAGACGAATTTGCAAAAGCCATTATCAATAAAATTGTAACCATAAACTTTGAACATATTTTTACGCAGAAATACGATTTTTACGCTACCATTTTCGAATATCTGATAAAAGATTACAATAACGACAGTGGTGGAAAATATGCCGAGTATTACACACCCCACGCAGTAGCAAAAATTATGGCGGCTATTTTGGTAAACGATCCTGTGCAAGATGTTACGGTTTACGACCCATCAGCAGGTTCGGGCACTTTGCTGATGAATATTGCCCACGCCATTGGCGAAGATAAATGTACCATTTACTCGCAGGATATTTCGCAGAAATCATCGAGCCTTTTGCGTTTGAATTTAATTTTGAACAATTTGGTACATTCCATTCAAAATATTATTCAGGGTAATACTATTTTACACCCATACCACAAAGACGATAGCGGAGAGTTGGAAAAGTTCGATTACATTGTTTCTAATCCACCTTTTAAACTCGATTTTTCCGATTTTAGAGACGATTTAGACAGCAAAGAAAACCACGAACGTTTTTTTGCAGGTTTGCCCAATGTGCCGAAAAAAGCCAAAGACAAAATGGCAATTTACTCGCTGTTTTTACAACATATAATGCACTCGCTAACTAAAACCGGAAAAGCAGCCGTAGTTGTGCCAACAGGTTTTATTACCGCTCAAAGCGGAATTGATAAAAAGATACGCCAACGCTTGGTTGACAGCAAAATGCTGGCAGGTGTGGTAAGTATGCCGAGCAATATTTTTGCAACAACTGGCACCAATGTTTCTATTCTATTTATGGATAAAAACAATACCGAAGATGTGGTATTGATTGATGCTTCTAATTTGGGTACTAAAATAAAAGAAGGCAAAAACCAAAAAACAGTTTTAAGTGCTGATGAAGAACAAAAAATTATTGATACGTTTAATAGTAAAGAAGCAGTTGACGATTTCTCGGTAGTAGTAAAATACGATGAGATAAAAACCAAAAACTACTCACTAAGTGCAGGGCAATATTTTGAGGTGAAAATTGAATATATAGATATTACACACGATGAATTTGAAGCAAAAATGAAAGGCTTTGAAAATAATTTAAGCAATCTTTTTGCGGAAGGTAAAACTCTGGAAACCGAAATTCAGAATAATTTAAAGGGGTTGAGCTATGAAAAATAAGAATATCCCACAACTTTACGATAAAATTGCTTCAATTATAAATTTAGCTCGAAAGCAAGTTGCAACTACGGCAAATCTTACAATGGTGCATTCTTATTTTGAAATTGGCAGAATGATTGTGGAAGATGAGCAGGAAGGGGAAACAAGGGCAGAATATGGAAAGAAAGTTTTGCAGGAGTTATCTGTAAAATTAAATATAAATTTTGGTAGAGGTTTTTCTTATAGAAACATGAGAAATATGCGACAATTTTATTTAGTATATTCTAGGGTAAATGCAATTTGGCAGACACCGTCTGCCAAATTCAAAAATGAAGATAACACAATTCGCCAGACACCGTCTAGCGAATTACAAATTACTGATAATCAAAACAAAGCAATTCGGCAGATGCCGTCTGCCAAATCCAAAAACTTTACACTCAGTTGGTCGCACTATTTAGTTTTAATGCGAATTGAAAACCCAGATGAAAGAAGTTTTTACGAAATAGAAGCCCATAACGAACAATGGTCTGAAAAACATTTGAAAAGACAATATCATTCGAGTTTATACGAACGTTTGGCTTTGAGCCGAAATAAAGATGAAGTAAAAAAGCTTGCAAACAAAGGGTTAATAATAGAAAAACCCATTGACATTTTAAAAAATCCTTTAACATTAGATTTTCTTGGTTTTGAAGAAAAAGCACACTATAACGAAAGTGATTTAGAAAATGCAATTATCTCAAAATTGCAACATTTTTTATTAGAACTCGGAAAAGGATTTTTATTTGAAGCCAGACAAAAACGCTTTTCTTTTAGCGAAAAATCATTTTATGTTGATTTGGTGTTTTATAATCGCCTTTTGCAATGCTATGTTCTTATAGATTTAAAAACCGAAGAACTAACACACCAAGATTTGGGACAAATACAGATGTATGTAAACTATTACGACCGACACGTAAAAACAGCTTACGAAAAACCAAGCATTGGCATTTTATTAGTAAAAAAGAAAGAAGACGCTTTGGTAGAACTCACTCTGCCCAAAGATGCAAATATTTACGCATCGGAATACAGCCTATATTTGCCCGAAAAACAATTATTACAACAAAAACTAAAACAGTGGATACAGGAATTTGAAGAACAAGAAAAAAATAAAAATGATGACTAATTTAAGCAATCTTTTTGCAGAAGGCAAAAAATTGGAAACCGAAATTCAGAATAATTTAAAAGGATTGAGGTATGAGTAAAGTTTCTAAAACCACATTAGGGGATTTAATTGAATTTCAAAGAGGATATGATTTGCCTAAATCTAAATTTGTTAATGGTGAATATCCTGTTCAGTCATCAAATGGTATTTTAGGTTATCATAACGAATATAAAGTAAAAGGACCTGGGATAACAATTGGACGAAGTGGTACGGTTGGTTTGCCCCATTTAATAAAATCAAATTTTTACCCTCACAACACTGCATTATTTATTAAGGATTTTAAAAATAATGATGTTGAGTACATTTTTTATTTGTTGAAAAATTTAAAACTTGGAGATAAAAAAAGTGGCTCTGGTGTTCCTACAATGAATAGAAATCATTTACATCCATTAAAAATTGTTGCCCATCTTAATATACAAACCCAAAAAACCATTGCCAAAGTCCTATCCGACTTAGATGCCAAAATTGAACTCAACAACAAAATAAACCGTGAGTTAGAAGCTATGGCAAAAACGCTTTACGATTATTGGTTTGTGCAGTTTGATTTCCCCTTCGACTTCGCTCAGGGTAAACCAAATGAGCAAGGCAAACCCTACAAATCATCGGGCGGTAAAATGGTTTATAATGCAGAATTGAAACGGGAGATTCCTGAGGGTTGGGAGGTGAAGACTATTAACAGTATTATTGATGTGAAAGATGGAACTCACGATTCACCAAAACCAAAAGAAAAAGGTTTTTCTTTAATAACATCTAAAAATCTTTTAGTAAGTGGTCTTGATTTTGAAAATGCTAATTTAATTTCAGAGGACGATTATCATAATATTAACAACTCAAGTTTCGCAGTTCCAAAAGTACAATAAACATTGGTAATCCCAAAGCAA
>JAIORY010000039.1 GCA_021107915.1 Bacteroidales bacterium
ATTTTTCTTGTTTCAATATTCATTATTCCCATTATTTTATCTCCTACAAAGGTAATTAAAAATATAGAGCTTAGCATTTTATATTTTATTGCATTTTAATAATCTTACTCACGATTAATGGTTTATTTTCATTACGAAGTACAATAATATAAAGACCATCAGAAAGATTGGAAATGTTTACCGAAGCACTTGATGTGTTTTTTGACAATTCCCCTTTTTTGACAATGAGTCCGTTCATATTAAGTATTTCGTATGTGAGGAAAGCATCTTTATACGCTTCAATATTGCTTACTGATATTTTATCACGAGCAGGGTTTGGAGTAAATAATATCTGTTCATCAAACTCATTATTACCTGGTTTATCAGGAATACCAACAATAAAATTGCCGTAAATAAATGCAGGGCTAAATAAATACTCTGATGAATTTCCGGAATAATCCTCAACATAAATTTTAAGATCGTACATTGCAGAATCACTTATTAGATAATCTGACAACTCGGCTTGATATTGCGAACCAATAATTGAATCGCAGTATATTTTCTGACAATCGACATCTGACCAATCGGTTTGGTCATGCAATTTAATTGATACAGATGTACGTGAATCAACAACAGGCTGAAACCCAATTCCAACATGATGATTATTGTAGCCAATAAAATCTGAAGCAGAAAATTTCAATAAAACATCCTTGTCGGATTCAAAATGATATTTCATTGTATTGTCAGCATTTAATAATTGTATTTGGCTAACAGGAGGAGGATCTCCGTCAGTATTGGTTGTATTAACAGAAACGATTACTGAAGATGTGCCAACATACGAATTAAATGGACAAAAACTATTAATAAGCTCAACAGTATAGATACCGGGTTCAATGTAACCAGATTGCATTTCCAAGCCTGTGCCTTCATGAATTATATTCCCTGTATCATCTATTATTTTATACGTATCAGTAATATAATCCTGATAAAAATAATTGCCAAATAAACCCATATTGTCAGAGATACAGTAAATACATGAATGAGAAACAGCCCAAATAGGCCAATAATATGACGACCCTATTCCAAAAAACAAGGTATCATAATCATTAATATAATGCACATCTTCATCTGGAGTAAACCCATAAAAACCGGCAATGGAATCATTATGTTCATCAAAATAGGGTGAATGAATGTACGGATAATCATTTCCATTTTCAACATATTTCATGCGGTGTTGTGTACAATATCCAAGTTTATCCGATTCCTGCATATCCATATACAATGTGGTTTCCCAAAAAGGATCAGGAGGATTTTGAGAATAATGAATACCTCCCCAAATAGTTGGTTTTCCCGTAATTGGGGAAAGAAACTTTTGAAAACTCCCTAAGCCAATTTTATTATAATCCCGTTTGTCGAAAAAAGTGTAATTCAAAACAGCACTTGCCAGATTTTCAGGCTCGTTAGCAAGAATAATAGGCTGAGTAATACTATTTTGTATGGGGTATTCGATAAAATAGTTGGGATGTCCTGACTCCCCATCCCTATACATGGATCCGAAACACATGTATATCGCTCCATGGTAATCAGAAGTAATCAAATCAAAAAATCCAATTTCAATATTGATAGTGGCAACTCCACCATTTGCAAGGTCGAAAACAAGCGAATACTTATTAACATCTTGTCCACCCATATTTAAATCTTCTAAAGGAGTACCATTTTGATCTACCGGTTCAAAGTTTATTAAATGGATTGCCTCTGAAGACGAGAGAAAAACAGTATCTTGCCCATTGAATTCAATGTTTTCTCTGAATACTAAATTATCAGCACCGTCCATGGGAAGAATAGCTACAATGTTAAGAGTACCATGATCTAAAATCCTATATCCTAAGGTTGGACTGATCCAAGTTGGTACAGCTACTCCTGAATAATTTATTTCCCGATCAATATAAACGTTCATAAACCAGCCATAGTCTTGGTCTAACACGATAAAAAGTGTATCTGTATTTCTTTGTGGTTTGTTTGGGACATCTCTATGTTCTGGAATGCTTTCAATATTGTAAAAAGTAGATCCGGAACCTTTATTCTTTTCAATGAACCTATAATAATTATAGGAATCAGAACCAACAATAACATAGTTCTTGTAATTATTAATAGCTCCATTATTTAGAACCATTGAAGTGTCTTTTACGTTTTCAATTGTAAGATTAGAAAAGCTACTGTAAAATGATATATCTTCAGAAAGCTCAAAAATGCTTTGTGATTGGCTGTTTACCGAAAAACAAAACGTGATAAGAAAAACAGTAATAAATGATCTCATAGTAGTTGGATTTTGATTTATAAAAATAATTCAACACTCTGAAGACACAAAACAAGCGAAAATGGTTGCAAAAAATAATTTCTATTTAATAATTATTCGCGCATTCGCGGCTATTTATATTTTTTATTTCACATGATTTCCGTTCTCATAATCAGCAATTAGGGTAACATTTTCATTGATCTCATCTGTTGCAACCTCACCATCAATCAAACGGATGATCCTGTGGGCATGATGGGCGATATCTTCTTCGTGTGTTACAACAATAATTGTATTTCCGAGCTTATGGATTTCTTCTAACAATCCCATAATTTCAATCGATGTTTTTGAATCGAGATTACCTGTCGGTTCATCTGCAAGAATTATTGAAGGTTTGTTAACCAAAGCTCTTGCAATAGCAACTCTTTGTCGTTGTCCACCTGAAAGTTCGTTTGGCTTGTGCATTATCCTGTCGGAAAGCTGTACATTTTCCAGCACTTCTTCAGCACGATTTCTTCTGTCGGTTTTTCCATAACCGGCATATATCAATGGCAGCATAACATTTTCTAATGCAGTAGAACGTGGCAAAAGATTAAATGTCTGGAAAATAAATCCAATTTCCTTGTTTCTCACCTCTGCCAGTTCATTATCATTCATTTCACTTACATCATTCCCGTTAAGGAAATATTGTCCTGATGTAGGCGTATCAAGACATCCCAATAAATTCATCAAAGTTGATTTTCCTGATCCTGATGGACCCATCAATGCAACAAATTCATTTTTCTTTATCGAAAGTGTGATAGTTCTGAGAGCGCGAACAACTTCGGTACCAACCTGAAAATGTCTCGCTATATTTTCTAATTTAATTACTTCTTCCATTTTTTGTGATTTTTAATATTAATTTTAACTTTCAGACTTTATAGACTGACTCTAATTAAGAGCATAAAGTTATAATTTTAATTTCAGTATTATATCCTGCTTACTTATATCTTTTTTAAAGAAAACAATTCCCATATAAAAAAGATCAATAGTAACAGTAACTTTCTGGTTTTTCTTAATAGTTTCCCATGCTTCTTCCATACCTTCCGACCAATGAATATCATCAAAAACAAAGATTGAATTTTCATTAGCTTTTAGCAAACAAGCATTAAAATATTTTAATGTTGGTTCTTTTCGATGGTTACCATCAAAAAAAACGAAGTCTAAATTATTACTTTTTTTCAAATACTTTGGCAAAATAGCATCAAAATTTCCAATTAATACTTTAATATTTTTTAGACGTAGTTTATTAAAATTGTTTTGTGCTTCGGATGCAACACTTGCACAACCTTCGATGGTAGTTATTTTCCCTTGCGGAGAAGCATCCGAAAAATATATTGAGCTAATCCCGAGAGAAGTTCCCAATTCAAGAATTGTATCGGGTTTAAAATGTTTTACAATCCTGAAAAGTAAATATGCAATTTTATCCGGTTGCTCAGTTTGTTTGGCAATATCTTTAATTTTTCTAATCTTTGTTGAATACGGCAAAGCTGTTGCACCTGCACCAAAATCAATTGTTTCGAGAGGATTTGAATTTCTCAGAAGGCTTCTTTTTAATTCCCTGACTTTGGAATAAACAGGATAATCCGTTTTATCTTCCATCACTTCAGTAATAAGATCATAAACAAAGGGTGAATGAATATTATACTTTGTCTTTGCCCGGGCAAGATACTTTATATACCGTTTTATTAACTTCAACAATTTCATTATTCTTATTAATCTTTACTTCTATTTAGTGCCAATTTTGAAATAAAGCACCAAACAACAAAAAAATCAAATAACAAATAAACTCCAAATATCAATGATCAAATGCTCGAAACTGTTTTGAACATTGAGTTTTTGGTTATTGGAATTTATTTGAATTTTGCTGCTTGTCATTTGTCACTTTTAATATTCAATTAAACCTTATCTTATTCATATAAAACACGGTTCGTTTATTCTTTTTGGCAAGAGAATTATTTCTAATCATCTGGTATCCATAACAAAGAAAATAATTATTGTACCAATGTATCATATTACTATTTTTTTCATCAAGAATAAAATCCTTTTTATATTTTGGTTCAAGATCAAAATATTCAAGATTGCCAATAACCTCACCTTTATAAAATATTTTTGATGCCAATTGTCCGTTTCTGTTGTACGCAATTAATATATCTTCTTCGATAAATAATGGACTTATATGTTTTTCAATATCAAAAGAGATCAAATCTTTTATCTCAAATCCATGATTCCATTCTATATTTCCATCATCATCAAAACCGGTTATAATGGTATTAAAAAAGCTGTAACCATCAAATATCTGATAAGTATAAGGAATAGAATTGCCATAATAATCATAAGTAAAATTTGTTACGGTATGATATTTAGCATAATAAAGTTCGGCTATCAAAACCAGATTACTGTCGGTCTCATATATATCGTGCATAATAAGATTATAGTCAATCGAAAAATCCTTATTATCTTTATTTTGACGTTTCGCTCTTTTTTTCAAGATTACAATATTGCGGCTCGCATGTGAACCATAGAAATTTTCAAAATCCAAAAAATTATAAAACCTTATATATTTCTGTTCGTTATCTGCAACTTTTGAAATATAAAAACCGGAAGACTTAATTTCATCTTCGTCTTTTAAGTCTGATATTTTAACATTATCAATACTATATGTACCAATTAAAATATTTTCTCCTTTTTTATTGATATATAATTTGGCATAGTTGAGCACATAATCATTTTTTTCAGTTTTTATTTCGGTTGACCCAACAAAAGTTCCATCAAGCTTAAATTCTACGAGATACATTTTATTTTTATTTCGTGACTCGAAATTTGTAAGAACAATCCCAACTCTTTTCTTTATCTTGTTAACAGAAATAGCACTTAAAATATTTTTATTTTTGAATACTACCGGCATTTGCACTAACTCCCCCGAAATCAAATCAATAATATTCAGTTCTATTTTATCTTTTCTTAATTGAAGCCCAAGATATGCTTTCTTTTTATAAACTTTGATATCAACTACCTCAGCTTTATCAGGAATATTTTCGCTTACAAGTGTAAAACTCTCTTTTATTAATGAATACTTTAAAATCTGAAGATTGAATTTTGCTGATCCTTTTTTACCGGAATTATGAAAAAGCAAATACGAAAACTTTTCATCGGAGACATATTTTTTAAAAGCCACATCTTCCTGTAAAGGAATTTCCTGAGTCCATATTTCTTTCATTTCTTTATTAAACAATGTAAACACCCATTTTGCTTTTCCATCATCTGTTTTATGAATAGTTTTAAACATTAGCAAAACTCCTTTATCCTTACATGGAATAATATTAAAAGCATTATTATCAATTCTGGAGTTTATTTCTATTCGCATCGGCTTACTTCCCTTTTGAGCAAAGGAAATATTAGACACACAAAACACTAAGAGCAGTAAAAGCCCGATAATATTATTTCGGGATTTTAATAAAGCACTTCTTATAAATTTTGTTTTTATTACATTTTTCATGATAAAGAATTCGTCGGAATATCAGAATAGCAAAGTTATAAATTATTAACTTGATTTTGGAATTAATATTACATTGTTTGAGGGTTTTATGGTTTAGTGTTATACTATTACATCATTCCATTACTGAGTCTCTTCCAAAAAGTCAAAAAAAATAAAAATGCCACAAAAACACAAAAACACGAAAATCCACAAAACAAAGAATATCAATAAATTAATTTTAGTGAAATTTAGTGTATTTGTGTTTTAGTGGCGAAAATATACTTTTCGAAATGGACTCATCACTCCATCACCAATCTAATTCGTAATAAACCAAAAAAGAGGTTGCCTAAATTTCATAATCTTTCAGACAACCTCTTTGAATTAATTTTTAATTGATCAACTACAAAATAATTAATTTCTTTATTGAAACATTTTTTGAGTTAATCGAAGATATTCTAACAAAATAAATACCTTTTGTAAGGTCAGAAATATCAGTCTTGAATATTGATCCGTCAACGAGTGCGCTTCTTACTAACTCACCATTTACCGAATAAACCTCAAGTTTATAAACATCCTCTTTTTGCATTGAAATATTAACTTCATCGAAAGCAGGATTAGGATAAATATTTATTTCTCCATTGTTTGATATTGGATTATCAATTCCAACATCCGGCAAACCGGTTATTAAAATATTATCAATTTCCCATGTAGAAGATTCCGAATCTGAAGAAGTATATTTATATGCAAGATAAATATTTGCTCCAATAATTCCGGAAAGGTCAACATCACCTGATGCAGTCCATGCCCAGCTACCTGCTGATAATTCTGCTTCAAGAAGAATCCATACAGCAGCATTTGGATCACTAACTCCATCATAATTATCCGAATACAAAACTTCAAGAACATTACCTGAATAGTTCATTGCCGAAATAAAAGTAAAAATCTCATCATCATACAAATCAAGGTTTAAAGAAGGAGAAATAAGCCAGTCTTCATTTACATTGCTTCCGCCATCGTATCCAGTCATCTTGGCATAGTTTTCGCCACCATAGGAATCCTGATACCAAATCTGATCACCTGTTACGCTGTATTGTGTCCATGTTCCTAAACCGTCTTCAAAATTTTCGGAATTAATAATTGTAATTCCAGCAGTAGTTGCATCTGCTGCAGGAGCTGTTCCATCAGTTTTATAATCAATAAATTCTCCGTAATTTGAATATGGATAAATCTCGAAATAATAAGTTGTGCTTGCAAGTAAATTTAAAAATGAACAAGTCTCAACACCGAAATCAATATTCAAAGCAGCTGTACCATCAGATAATACGGGATCATCAAGTACCGGTGTGCCATCAACAGGAGCTGTAATATTATCCTCATCGCTTGCAAGGATCAAATATCCTGCAGGAAGTTGATCTGCAATAGCATCTGCCCACGTGATATCAATATTTAATACATTAGCCTCGGCAATAAAATCTGTCGGGTAATTTGTTGGTTCAGGATCCGGCACATAAGTTCCAAATTCCTGATTGTTATTCAATTCTCCGGCTGTTGCAGTCGCAGGATCAACCCAAATAAATTCATTATACTGAACACCTGTACCCGAAAGTTGTAGTGATTCACTATCTAAGGTTGTGCTTCCTTCTTCAACCCCAATATCAACTGATGTTAATCCATTTGCAGGTCCGCCGGTAGCATTCATCACCCCTTCATAACTCAGGAATTGTCCTTCAACAACCGAGCCTTGGTAATCAAGCGACATACCATCAGGAGAACCATTTTGAATTCCGTTTGACGGATAATAAAAATAATAAAATGTAAAATCACCAATTGTAGCACCAACAGTAAACACATCCAATGTTTTTGTATCATAATTACTGCCGTCATTTCCGTTGTAAAGTGTTACCGAAAAATCACTAAGTACATAAGTAGCCGGATTTTCAATTACCACTTCTATCATTTCATTTGCGTCAGTTCCTCCATTATCGTAATGGATTTCATTTATCCATGCATTTTGTCCTATTGCATTTATCTGAATAAATAAAAACAGGACAATCGTTAAAAGTAAAATTCTCTTCATAGTTTTAGTTTTTTTAGTTATAAAATATTTTATCATCACAAAAGTAAAAAATTAAAAAAAGAGCGAGCAATGCCCGCTCTTTTTATTAATTAAAACTTACTGGATTATTAATTTTTTAGTAGTAAATGATTTAGAATCTTCATTATAAACATTAACAAGATAAACTCCTTTATTAAGTTGAGATAAATTAATTTCTAAAACCATTTCATTAACAGTTTTATAATAAATCAATTCACCAACAACTGAGAATATTCTTATTTCATTTTCAGAATTGGCTTTAAATTCAATATAGAATTTCCCATTATTTGGATTTGGATAAATATTGAATTGTCTTGCATCTCCTTCGGGAATTCCAATAGGTTCAACATTAATATAATCTGTTTTAGTGATCGAATTTACACCAAACATATTAGAAATATTAAGAGTAACATCATAAGATCCCATAAGATTATATTGAATTGATGCAGGGTTTTGAGCAGTAGAAGTATCAGGAGTACCACCTTCGAAAGTCCATTCCCATGTTTCAGGATCACCACTTGAAAGATCAGTAAAGTTAACTGATTCGCCTTCAAGAATATTTACATTATCAGCCTCGAAATCTGCTACAAGAGCAACTCCAACAGAAATATAATCTGTTTTTGTATTAGTACTTGTACCTGCCTCGTTTTCTACAGTAAGAGTAACTGTGTATGTGCCGGCAGCATCATAAACAATTCCCGGAGGATTTTGTAAATTTGAAGTTGCCGGTGTTCCACCATCAAAAATCCAAGCCCATGTATCAATACTTCCTTCCGAGAGATCAGTAAAATTAACCGTTTCTCCAATAAGGACAATTGTTGTATCTGCAATAAACTCTGCAATTGGTTCAAGTACACAAGCACTTCCGGGAGTAGCAAAAATGGTATCGCCATTAGCATTTACAGCTGCGAAATTAATAGATGCTGACCAGTTTTCGACCAGTGCGTTATCAGAATCAGGATCACATAAAGTTAATGAAGGTCCGCTACCATCACAAATTGTTGGCCATGGGACATTATTATCATAATTAACACTATCAACAAAAGTACCGATACCATTCACTAATTGAATTAACTCACCACCATTAGCAAGTCCTCCGTTAGTCCACTGATAAGCATCAATACCAAAAGTATTTAACATAGCAACAGAATTTATTGATACTAAAACATATTCTCCAGGCAATATCTCACATGAAGGGAAAGTAAATTCTACTCCATCAGAAAAATAATAATTTTCGAGATTGACTGCGCTTGCATCATTGTTATAAAGTTCAATAAATTCGATAGTATCATCACCGGATTCCGGTGGATTGTACATTATCTCAGTAATAACGATATCAGGAATAATAACAGTTTCGATAATTGAAAAAATTCCACTATCATCAAATATTGATGACCCGTTATCAGCAATTCTAATCTTACAATCGGCACTTACAGGCTGAGAGAAAGGAATATTCCAAGTCCATGATTCCTGTTGCGCAGGGACAGATGCAACCAGTTCAGTCCATACCGGAGTTCCACTTGAAGCATTTAAAGTTAATTCTATTCTCACATCACCATAACAATTAGCAATTGACCAAGTAATATCATTTGCAGTACCTTGTTCCCATTGATCTCCAACTTCGGGAGTAAGCACTGTAATTTCAGTAGGAAAGTTTACAGCACCGGGAGTACCACCATCCTGAGCACTGGCTAACCAGCTGTCAGGCAAACTATTATCAAAAGACGGATCGATAAGAGCAAGTGTTGGTCCATTTCCATCCGGTGTTGTAGGCCATGGACTACTGTCATCATAAGAAACAATATCTAATAAAATTCCATCAGGATTATAAACTCTCACATCATCACCACCATTATTGAGGGCAAAAAATCCTGTTCCGTCAAAATCAGGTGTGAATGGGAAATTACCATCCGTTGCAATAGAAATAGTAAAATACCCGGCAGAGTCAATACTATATCCGGCAGGAATAATAATAGGAGGATTAGAGGCAGAATTATCTTTTATTTTCCAGTTTTCGAGACTTACAGCAGCACCTGAATTATTGTACAATTCTATCCATTCTTCATCATAACCTGGAGAATTATACATAATTTCGTTAACGATAATAGCAGGTTCGGTTGGTACGGTCCAGCTTAATTCTTGTGGTAAATCATCAGGAATAGTAAATTGCCAGTTGCCGGCAACCCAATTATGATCTGTATCATTAACTCCCCACTCCCAATTATTTGAACCACCGTCAACAATAAGTTCTTGTTGGCATGTCCAAATATGGTCATCAGCAGTTACATCGCCATTAGTACCATCATCATAAAATGGAGAATGTTCGATACCACCACCCCACGAAGGATCATAAAATCCATTTGCATCCCAACTTCCTTTCAAAAAGAAACCGTCATAATTCTGACCGGCAGCATCATTTACTATGAAAGTGATAGTTGCTGATGGTGGAGGTGGTCCACTAACTGTTGTTATATTATTTGGAAAATCATAAGTAAATGTAGTAGAGTTAACACCATCAGTAATAAACGGAGTATTACCACCGGTACTTTGGTCCCAATTATGATTAAATGTAACCTTGCATTCGTAGTTACCTGCAGGAATTGTAAGTTCAAGAGTAAATATATCATCGCCGTCAGGATCTGTCATCTCTCCAAGTAATTCGGATGGGTCCCAATTGTTACCTCCAATTGCAGTTAAAAAATCCCCTGCCACAACAGGTAAAGTGTGAGTAACAAGCTCATCGGTAATATTTGCTTTCCATGTAACATTTTCGGTTGCCGATAAAATTACATGTTGATTGTTTCCCGGATAATTTGGAGCTGACCAGTCATCACCTTCCAACACTTTATACTCATGGTCGCCGGCATCTAAAGATTTTGTTAATTCATATAAACCATTAGCATTTACATTCATCACATAGTCAGGATCGGTAGTATTCCAGCCCTGCATTGAGCCGACAATACGTGCAGCAGCAGCCCCGGCAACAACATCACTTTGTTCCCTTGGGTTAATTCTATAATAATTCGGATTATCCCAATCAATTACTCCTGTAATTCCGGCATAAGTTTCTCCTACATTAAGAGTAACATTATTAAGATGATAATCTACATTATCACCAATATGAAAATGATAGGTAGTAGTAGCATCTGACCAGCTACATACATAACAATAGTTTGCATAAGAATCAACAGTAAAATTTTCAATCTTTACAAGTTGACCTTCCCATTTTTCACCGGGATCAGTATCGGCAGCAATAGTTTCATCAATATCCGAACCATCAATTGTGGTTGGTCCATAAGGTGAATTACCTGTGGAGATAACAGAAATCAATTCTGGAGAAACTAATTCGGTAAGACTATTATAAACATCACGTATAGCTATAATATGAATTTCATCTCCAACATCAACGAGTCCATCAAAGTCATAATCATAAATTAACACACCATCGCGTTCGCCGGCAGCATCACTCATCCATACATTATTATATGCATCATTTGCAGAAACAATTCCAATAAATGATGCTATATGAGTACCATCAATAATACCAGAAGGATTTGTAGTATTAGTGTTTGAAATTGGCATTATACCTGCATAAAAATCATAATCAGTAGTATTAGCAGCATCATCAATATTATCAACTGTATTATCGCCGGTCATATTAGCAGAAGCACCTGTAAGATGAACAATTTTTGCATCAGCACCATCAATAGTTGCACCTGAGAAAGTTATTGCTGATGTTCCGGTAAGAGAATAATCACCGGCATTAACTGTAGTAACATCCGCAGAATAAATAACATCCAAAGAAGTTGCATTTATAGCATAGGCTTTACTAATCTCTACAGTAGTAACTGCAGAGAAATTTGCATCATCAACATAAACTGTGGCAGTTCCGGGCCATCCTGAAATATCATAAACTCTTACTTCCACATGAGCTTCTACCGCTCCGGCATCAGCTGTTTGTGATCCACTTGTGAGTTGTTGCCAATTAGCATCATCAGTTGAATAATCTCCATAAAATCCGGAAATAAAACTTCCGCCGGCATCATACCATCTGATTGCAACTCTGGCCCTTCCACCGGCATCATTATCTAAAACCCAAAATGAAAATTCATAATTATTTCCCGCTGTAACAGCAATAAATTGTTGAAGATATCTGGTTGAAGTTGTTGTCCATGTTAAATTAGTACTATAACTACCTGTACGTACTATTGTGCTTTCTTGCGCTCCGGTCATACTTGAACCGGACAGAGTCCAATCGTCAGGGGGACCACCGGCACCATTAGTGTTCCAATTTTCAAATCCGCTATTTAAAGCCAGATTTTGTGCTGAAACAAAGCTTGTAAAACAAAACATTGCAAACAGCATTAAAGTTAACGATAATGTAAATTTTTTCATAATAATATTATTTTAGTTAGACATTGATTTGGTTTCTATACTTATACGGAACAGAATTGCAAAATTTCCAGCTTTGTTTTGTACCGCATTACTACTTCTAAACAGCTTTCCCCGATAGCTATCGGGGTTGCAAAATTGTTAAGAAGTAGTATAAAAAGGTCAACTAAAATACTATTATCATCTTACTTAATTCAAATTAATTAAACAATAGTTATTAACAAATA
>JAIORY010000093.1 GCA_021107915.1 Bacteroidales bacterium
TTTGCGTGGTTTTATTACGGACAAGAAAAAGTTAGAATTGATGCAGTTAAACTGAATTCCGGTGATCAGATCGGAACATTAAATCTCCAATCAAGTTTTACAAGACCAAATAATGGCTGGCCTGTTGGCGAATACGAAGTTGTTATCACAATTCTTGGAACAGAAAAAGAACCTGTTGTTAAAAAATTCAGCGTACAATAAATTTATAGGGA
Organism: Bacteroidales bacterium; assembly: GCA_021107915.1. GTDB lineage: Bacteria > Bacteroidota > Bacteroidia > Bacteroidales > JAIORY01 > JAIORY01. The sequence continues at coordinate 213 of JAIORY010000093.1, forward strand.
GTGTCCAAAAAGTACTAAGGTTAAAATCAATATTAAAATTACAAATGACAATAAAACATTAAAACTATGAAAACTATTAAATTATCAGGATTAGTCATGTTATTGATAATGTTTTCTTTTATCAGTAATAAAACGTATTCTCAGTGGCAACAAGATTCAAAATATAAATTTAAAATCAACATTCCGGCTGATTGGAGTAAAAGCTCATCAATGGATGGAACTGATAAAATTTATGATTATTATAGTGCCGATCAGAATGCAGCAATTCAAATAAGAGTTTTTGAAGCAGGTGGTGCAGTTACTACAGATATGCTTGCACAAATATATGAACAAAATTATCTGCCTGCCGGAACTCAAAAACAAGGTCTTGAAAATCACACTTCTAAAAATGGCATTCCAGGAAAACAAGGAACATATATTTTGGATTACAATGGCACAGAAGTTACTATGGGATCGTTTTTTACAGTTCAAAATAATATAGGATATGTTTTAACTGTAATGATTCCTTCAAATATGCGTGATCAAAAAGGATCTGAAGTCAGACAAATAACCCAATCATTTATTATTGATGGTTTTGAAAAAGCACTTGTTATTAAAAGAGAAACTGAAAAGCCAAAAAAAGGTTTAAGTGGTTTACTTGGCGGAACAACTAACAATAACACTAATAATCAACAAAACAATACCGGTTTTAGTGGTAGTAGTTCAAGTGGAATTAGTTCAGGTGGAATATCCGGTGGTTCTAATAATATTAATAGAGATGATGTTGTTGGGCGATACAATTTTTCTCATCGTTCTGATGGTAAGAATATGACAAATTATCATTATATTCTTATCAATGAAAATGGTACTTATGTCGAAAAATATAATCCCAAGGATTCCGGTGATTATGTTGGCGGACATGAAGGAAAATGGAAGCTAAATGGTGATATTCTGACATTGCATCTTAATAACAGTAATGTTGTTGATACTTATAAAGTTAAAAATAATTTTATATCCAGGAAAACTGATACAGGATTAGTATTTACTTTCAAGAAAAAATAGAAAATGAAGAAAGTAATTGTAATTATTGTTGGAATAGTAGCCTTTGCACTTGCATATTATGCAGTTCAACAGATATTTTTCAAAGAATCATCTTTTAACAAAGTGATGATAGAAGCGGCAAACGTATTGAATGAATCATGCCCATTAATGGTTGATAGTGAAACACGGCTTGATAATGCGGTAGTGTTGCCGGGTAATATTTTTCAATACAATTATACTCTGGTAAATTCAGAAAAATATGAAGTTAATATTCCTGAAATGGAAAATTATCTTGAACTTCTACTTGTGAATAATGTTAAAACCAATCCTGATCTAAAAATTTATCGTGATAATAATGTAACTATGACTTATTTCTATAAGGATAAATATGGAGAGGCAGTTATGAAAATTTCGGTTACACCGGATAAGTATAAATATTAGTACATGGAGATTAAATAGTGCTTGTCCATAAAGTTAATTATGTTGATAAAATTTTCGATTTATGATTTAAAATCTGAATTCTAAAATCTTAAATTGTTTGAACAAGACTTTATTGACAGACATTAAATACTTAAAATTATGGGAATATTAAGCGGATTAAGAGGCAATGCTTCTGAAATTAGTCTTGAAAAAATTCAGGAGCAATTTGCACCAATTCTTATCGAAGGCGAAGAGCTGGAAAAAGCTTTTAAAATAATACAGAAATGAAAAAATCAAAACTTACAATAGCAACTATCATTACATTTTTTTTAATGATAGCAAGTAATAGCGTAAATGCCCAATTACAACAAGATTCAAAATATGGTTTTAAAATTAATATTCCGGCAGATTGGAGTAAAAGTTCTTCAATGGATGGGAACGATAAAGTTTACGATTATTATAGTGCTGATCAGAATGCTGCAATTCAATTAAGAGTGTTTGAAGCAGGCGGTGTAGTTACTACTGAAATGCTTGCGCAGATTTTTGAAGAAAATATGCTTTCTGCAGGTACACAAAAACTGAGTCTAAAAAATCATCCAATGAATGGTATTCCTTGTAAACAGGGCGTTTATCTTATGGATTATAGTGGAGTTGAAGTAGGCTTGTCTGCTTATTATTTTTCACAAAACAACAAATGTTATATTTTAACTGCAATAATTCCAAGTAGCATGATTCAACAAAAAGGGGCGGAAATGAAACAGATTCTTAAATCATTTATGATAGACGGATTTGAAGCTCCTGCTAATATTGTTAAAGAAGATAAAAAACCAACCGGTTTAAGCGGATTACTTGGTGGCACTACTAATATTCAAAAGTCACCTGCAAATATTAATTCAGGAAAAGCAAAACAGTTTGAAATGCAAGGTCATTATGCATTCGATTTTAAATTGGGTAAAGTTTTGACTTTTGCAGCGTCAACCGGCGAAGGATTCGCAATGTTTGGCGGGTGTGATGGATTACCTGAGCTTACCGGAAAATTTATTATCACAAATCAAAATAGTTTTAAAAATACTACTTCATGGAATAATGCCGCTCTTTCAAAAGCTGGAAGACACGAAAGAAAACGAGTTCCATTTAATAAGGTTTGTATTTGCGAATTACGTGATGGTTCTTATGCTAAATTTATGCTTATTAGTGAAAAGCAAGATCGTTATGATAGCGGATGTTCACGCACAATAACATTTCAGATAGAGTATCCGGTATCCATATATTAAGATAAGTAGAATGTAATTAGACACAATTAATAATATTATTTACGATTAAATTTATAACAATGAGAATATTAGGAAATATAATCTGGCTCCTTTTTGGAGGAATAGCAATAGCACTTGAATATTTTGTTGCAAGTTTTTTACTGATAATTTCAATCATTGGAATTCCCTTTGGATTGCAAACTATGAAACTCGGTGTGTTGGCATTATGGCCTTTTGGAAAAACTACACAAATGAAACCAACCGGTGGCGGTTGTTTATCTACAGTAATGAATTTAATCTGGATTCTTATAGGAGGCATCTGGATAAGTTTAACACACCTTGCATTTGGGATAATCTTTGCAATTACCATTATTGGAATCCCTTTTGCAAAACAACATTTTAAACTCGCCGGACTGGCTTTAACGCCCTTTGGTAGGGAAGTGGTTAGTAAATAAACTATTAAATAAATATTTGGGTTATGATTTCTAAAAAAATTACATTTATCATTATTATCTTATTTACGTTGAGTATTTCTAAATCATTCTCACAGGATAAATACGAACGTTGGTTGCAAAAGTCGTGTGAATATCAGGAAGTCAAATGGGATTACGATTACTATTATTTCGCAGCAAGGGGTGCATGGGAAAGATTTGGGATAGACAGGAACTATGCATATCAAAAAAGTGATGAACTCAGAAAAAAGTTAGGGCAAATAAAAGCAGAAAAAGAAGCCCTTAATTATATACCTTATGTATATCTTAGAGAGAAGAAATATAATTTTCCTGTGTTTTATTCTATAAAGGAATGCGAAAAATACAAACAAACACTATTACAAGAAATTGACATATTAGTTAAAGAGGCGCGTAGTTATGAGATATTTAGCAACCTCGGAAGTCCAAAATACGATTACGCTGGAAAGTCATATTTGTGTCCTAAATTCAGCGCATACCAAAAAGCAAATAGTTTAGGGGATAAAATGAATAAATGTGACTGTAAAAAACTTGTTTCTGAAGGAACACCAAGTCAACCTAAGGAAAGCAACCTCGAAGCAGAATTCCTCGCCGAAATATCAAAAATAAACGCCGATATAACCGTAATAAACCGCCTTGCCCGACGAAAGGATATAGTTGAATCCTTTGGTAGTGCTCAAATATTATGTGATAAACTCAGAAGATATCAGGGTGATCATTATTTTAGCAGGACACTGAAAGAAATCAGAACAAAAAATCCCGGATTTAGTTTTTCAATAATGCCTTTGGCAGAGGAAGTTACACGCGAATACTGGATAAGAATGCGAAATCGGGCCAACCATGCATACCGAAATGCACTGGAAGCCCACCGGGGTTGCGTTTGGAATGAGGGAATTCAACAAGCAGGCGTAGTTGAAATTCCTTTTGCTTATGCCAAACTAACTTTTGATCTGGTGAATATGTGGGGTGATATGTGTAGCAAGAAGTTATTTGGTACACTTCAAAAAATTCATAAAGCTTATCAAGATCCATCAAAATCGTTAAGACCAATAATGCTTATTTCAGAGGATATTCTTGCCGGCGGTAACGATGCTTATGACTGGAAAACCTATGCTGGCATAGTTGGTGGAGCTATTTCAGGCTGGGATAATTTTTGGAAAGCATGGAGAATGGTGGAACAGTATAATGTTCAGGGTGAACTAATACAAGCTAACAGACAGTCGGCACAACAACTAATAAAAAGTAGTAAAAACCTATTACAGCAATTTGATCGCTATCGTGCTTTTATCGATTCACATTCCAGCTCCATTGATTGTTTGAGGGATAAATTAATGCGTATTGATTTGGATAATAAATCAATTAAAGGTGATAAAATAACCATATGGGGAACCGGTTTGTACGATTGGACAGGAGATGAATTTATAAATATTATTAAGGAAAGTAAGGATGATTTAGAGAATGAATATATCTATTGTGAGGATTTTATAAAAGTATTGCAAATAACATATTCACAAGCCGAGAGAGATTATCATACTATTGGAGATAAAGCCAGGAGTTCGGGAGCAGTTCAGTCTCAGATTAATGATGTGTTAAGTCAGAACGAAAAAAACTTTATCTGGTTTGAAGGCAAGGTTACCAATCTTATAGAAGAATATACTCAGCTCTGTGAAGATGAAAAAAATCACTATCCTGATGATGTAATTATTGTAAGTAATCAGGTAGTTCCCGGGGTTGAAGATCAAAATGTTGATCCGAACGACCCACCTGTTTGGGAATACGAAGATGAGGAAGTTTATGAACCAATCAATGAACCGGAGTATAATAAACCGGAACAAAACAACAACAACAATACAACAACCGGCGGAACTTCAGCTAATGGAATAATTTCAAAAGGAAATGGCTGGTCGGCACAGAAAATTGAAAACAATCCTGCCGCTATTCAAAACGATATTACAAACGCTATTAATTCAGGGAAAACACCTGCCGGAATTTATGTAAGCAGTGGAACAGAAGTAGTTGTTTATTATATCGAAGGTAACCCTCTTGGCATGACTGCCTGGAACCTTGAAAATTATAATGATGCAACTTCATTACAAAATGGAATCAATTCAAGTGTTGAACAGGGCTATTTTCCAATGGGGATTTCATTTACAGATCAGGGCAACCTTTATGTATTGTATATTCAATCGCAAGTTCAAGCCACAGCATGGCAATTAGTTGAATCACAACTCGATCTTGGTGCTGTAAGTACAGACTTGCAACCATGGATTAATCAACAATATGTACCTGTTGGAATTACAGTTTATAATGGAATGTATTATACTTTGATGAGCCAGATTCCTGATACCAAAATATCAAACTGGACTATCGAAGGATATCAAGATAATAATAATGTAATCATGCAAAACGTAAATGCAAAGATAAACTCCGGCTTGCTTCCTTTTGGATATTTAAAAGAAGGTGAAGTGGTTAATGTGTTGTATGTTGGGTTTTAGATTAATCTGGAAAAATAATATGAATAATAAATTACTGAGTCCACTACGAAAAGTTAAAAAAAATGAAAAAGACAATTATAATCTTATCGATTATCTTTTTGATAATCAATTTTAAGTTCGCCGAGGCGCAAGTTTCAAGTATTGAACAAAAGTTATCAGAAGTTAAAGCAAAAGTTGATCAAATCAACTATTATGCTAACGGCAATAATATTAAACAGGCTGTTACTCTATTGAATAGTACCCAGCGCGATTTCGATAGATATGTAAGTTTTTATTTTGAGGATGAATTCCGAAAAACACGGGATGAAAATCCTTCTTATGTCCCTTCAATAAATGTGCAGTTTAGCAATAAGTTGACGGCTGCATACTGGGAAGACCGTGTTAAACGGTCGCAACGAAATATCGACCGTACCAAAGAAGCATTATCTGAAGGACATCATCGGCGTACATTGGATTCACAAGATGAGGTATGGTCATATTTAAAAACTATTTATGATGGTGCTATGGCAATTAAAGATGTTGTTGAAAATGTTGGCACAATGGAATATGTTGACGCAGTGAAGAGTGCCAAAGAAGGAATAGATGGATTTATTGATAATTATAAAAAAATAGAAGAAGCAAAACTTCAGATTATTAATACTGAATTATATGAAACAGATGTTCGGGGATTAATCAGACGAGCTGAGAGAATGGAAGAAGCAAATTGGCAGTTTGCGAGTTATATGCGTGCTTATGAAGATGATGTAAATGATTTTTATCGGGTTATTGATCTAATGAATTCACGGGTTAACCAATTGAATCAGGAGACTGTAGTTGATTGGTCATCGCCTGATTATTCATGGAATGCACAATCATATACTATGCAAATCAAACAATTGCAAACTAAGTTTAAAGCAGAGAATTTGGATTACGAATCTTTAGAAGATCAAATTAAACAGATAATTGAAAAAGCAGATGATCATAAAACCGAAATATCAAATAATATTTATCAAATAAAAAATTCTCCGGATGTGATTGATAAAGCTAACCAACTGGAAAAGGATTTCTATGATTTTAATGATCTTGCGTATGATATTATTGATGAATGTCATGCTTACGAGAAAAACAAACCGGCAAATCCTTTTGAAGATATGCAGGCTAATGCAGGAGTGTCTCAGCAACAGGGAAATGCAGATAGTAATTTTGGAGATACGCCAATTGTTCCATCCGGCAAACGAATTAAAAACACATTTTATCATAATATATGGGGAAACCAATCAGGTCATAAAATATCTTTTAAGCAAAATGGATCATCTGTAATGATGGGAAATAAAAGTGGACAGATTAAAAACGGAGTTTTGACATATTATAATACTGCCCCTGATAATGTTCCTTATAAAACCGAATATAAATTAGTGGGTGATGGATATAAGATGGAGGTTAGGAAAGAATTGACCGAACGTATGATTTCTGACAAGCTGTATTTTGCATCAGGGATGCATCGACCACCGAAAAAAGAAGAAATTGAGGAATATCGCGCAAAAAACGGTTCTGTTGAAGTTTCAGAATTGACTTATATGGGTAGCTTTTTAGCGATGACGAATGATTCTGATCGGGATTTTGTACGTGATGATTTCGATAATTGCCTAAACACGCCCGAAGGACTAACCGTGAGTAACGGCGGTGTAAATATTATGGGTTGCTCAACCGGACAAAATCCAAATCAACAAACTAATACATCTTTAACTGAAAATGATAATCAAGAGGAAAGTGAAAATCCTTTTGCTTCATCAACTTCATCATCATCGCAACAAACACAATCGTTTGATCAACAAAATAATTCATTCAATTCTAATGTTACTAAACCTCAAAAACCATATTCAGAACCAATAGGTAAAGTTGGAACGATAAGCAATGACGGTAATGGTGATGGGACTTATTGTTCGTTAGCTGTTGAAAAAATAAATGATTCGGATATTTTGGGATTCAGTGTTTTATCAGGTACTATAAAATTTGTTCAAATAATTTACCGAGATAAAAACGGTTTTTGGAGGACAAAATATGAGGGCAAGAGAACTGAGTTTAAAGCAAGTGAGTTCTTGAAAGATATTCCGGGGAATATCACACATCTTAATTTTACTGTAAATTCTAATCATAATAGATATGGACGTGGAGATGAGCCTTGTGAGATGGAAGTTTGGCATTTACCTGCCAATGGGAAAATACCTACTCATAGTGGAGCAACACAAGCAGCCCAATTAAATAATAATAAACTTTTTGGAGAATTTGAGACCTTAATTGAAAAAGCCAATGCTGCATTTAATAAACCTTATTGGAAAGATAGTAATTCGGGAAATGTAACAATAAACGCTACTAATCCTAAACAGGAATCGCTAAACTATTTGCGAAAAGCAGAACAAATAATTAATCAGCAGTCAGATTTAACTACAAAGTATAATATGGTTTGCCGTCTTGCCAATGTTTCTTCCAGTTTCGCAAAAAGAGTTTTTGCCAATACTGCAAAAGTCGATTTTATTAAATTGGCCGGTAATCTTTTAAGCAAATATAGTAATACTATTTCTTCTATTACAAAAGATGTTAATGGAATGAGTGCACCAAAAGCACGTTTCATGGCTTATAAAAAAGTTGCAGAGGCATGGAGAGACCTGACAAAAGCAGCTCTTTGGGGTGATGGTCAGTTTAATAAAATGTATTGTGATAAACAATCAAAAAGATATTATGAGCTTGCATTACAGGAAGATCGTAAAAATATTGAATTGCAAAAAACTGTCGAAAAAATTAATGCTCCCAAAAAACCCGTTCCGGTTGCTGTAAAAAAGTTTAAGGAAATTGAACCTGAAGTATGGAATGAGGCGCAAACTATCATGACTCAACTTGAAGATGATATCATTGTAGAAAAAGTAGAAGCAAATCATCTTCAAGTAGCTGATATGACGCTCGAATATTTAAGTGGTACGGTTAGTATTATGAGGTCAGGTGGTGCAGAAATATGGAAAAAAGTAACAGACTCTCATGTTTTGATTTTTCCAGGAGATAAAATAAAAACCAACGCAGATGCCAAGGGTGTGTCAATGACATTTATAGACCAGACATTTCTGGCGATTAAGAATAATGCGGAAATACATGTTTTGAGTGATTGCCAACTGATTATTACAAGAGGCGATTTAAGTATTAATGTTACTAAAAAAGGAAGTAAGTTTTTAGTAATTTCTCAAACTTGTGCGGTAGGAGTTCGCGGAACTGAATTTGAAGTAAATGTGAAAGATGATAAAACAACAGAAGTTTATTTGTATGAAGGAGTTGTTGAAACCAGAAATGAAAACGATATTGCTTATTTAGTGCCAGGGCAGAAAATAACGGCTAAAAAAGGAGAGGATAAATTTCAGCAAACTGAATTTAATTCACAGAGACGTTTGGAAACTCATTGGCGTGGATTTGAACAGCAAAAACGAAAACATGAACAAATTAAATCGAGTAAAAAGATAAGTCAGCCTAAGAAAAATGTTCCACCGGTATCTAAGAAGCCGAAAACTAAGCCACCGGCTAAAAGTATTTCAACAGCTAATATGTGGAGTTTAAATACTTATAACAATAATATTGAATCGTTTAAGCAAAATGTTACAACAAAAACCAACAATGGTTTTGTACCGGTCGGATTAAATTGCACTAACTCGCAATACGAAGTTCTTTATCTTGGTGGTGGTATTTTAACAATTACTGCATGGAACATGGAATGGTATAACGATGCCAACAGCCTTCAAGCCGGAATAACTAAAAATATGAATCAGGGATATATTCCATCCGGATTTTCTTGGAATGGAAGTGCATACTATGTGTTTTATATTAAAACAAATTTTACAGGACAGGCATGGCAGGTCGTTCCTTCTGCACTCGACCTGAAAGCTGTAACAACAGCTATTCAACCTTATGTTGAACAAAACTATGTGCCAATGGGTATTACTCTTTTTGGTGATGAATATTATACACTTTTGGTTCAATTTGTAGAACCTCTCGCTGATAAATGGTTTATTGAGGGTTACAACGATAAAAGATCAGAAATTGTTAAAAGCATCAATAAAAAATTTCCTGAAGGATCAGTTCCTTGGGGAATACTTAAAAGTGGTGGTATTGCTAATATTTTGTATATCGGGATGTAATAAATGCTTTTTTGTAAGAAATTAAGTAATTATTTAGCTGCTAATAGAAGTCCCCTAAAGTGAGTTTTTTATGAGTTATCATTTAATAGTCATTTACTTCGTGTCATTTAGTTGTCATTTGCTCTCCGAACCGGACGTCATTTTTCTGCAATGTCATTTTGTTGTTTAATGACTATTGAATGATAAAATTTTAATTCTTACAAATTAAACTTATGAAAACATCATTGTTATATTTTTTACTGTCAATATTTCTTTTGTCCTCAAATCATGGGTGTACATTTGATAGAAATAAAGATGGAAACAATGGTAAAAAAAATACTGAAGCCCGTTTGTGGTGGAATACACTAAACGATACTTGGAAAATAGTTTTTCTCCGTGAAATAGATAAAATCGATGAAAAACCAACAGAGGAAGATTTGGTGAAAATCATTAATCTCCAAAAAGTTGACTGTGATCATTTTCCTTTGGGAGAAACAAATCTTGAACCCTTGCGAATGCTAAAAAGATTGAAGTCGGTATATGCCGGTTCTACTTTTATTCAAAATATTAACGCACTATCTGATTTAGACAGTTTGCTGGATGTGAGTGTCCCCGATAATCATATTTCAAGTCTTGAACCTTTAAGAGGACATAAAATGCTTGAAACCCTTTACGTTCAAATTAATGATGTTAAAAATCTTGATCCTCTTGCTGATAAAAATAAATTGCAAGTTTTGGTTATTTTCAGTACAGAAATTACAACTATTGCTTCGGTAATGGATTTACCGGCATTAAGTATTTTTCAGGTTTCGGAAGAAAATATTCCGGTGACGGAATTGCAAACTTTTAAAAGAAAACATCCGGATTGTGATGTGAATTTTTGATTTACGATCCCGAAGCTTAGCTTCGAGGATGCTCGAGCAAAGCTCGGCATTTACGATTTATGATTTAAAATTAAAACTATGAAAATTACAAAAAGAAAATTTATTGGAATTACAATTATGATTATCGGAATAATTGGATTTATTTTTTACAATAATATCAAAAATGAATATAGGATTTTTGAAAAACGATATTCAAGTGAAGGACTACATCAGGCAGAAATTCGTGCAAAAGTAACTCACGATTATCAGTTTTTCTTTTGGGGAGTTGATGAACAATTTCCATCTGAACATGGTTTTCCTGAGTTTGAAGGGGAATTTAAAATAGTTGACAAAAACAATAAATTACTATTCGATACATTGTTTTTAGTAAACCATTCAGTTGATAAAGGAGGAATAATAAGAGCGCAAGACGGATTTTATTTTCGCTATAGTCCCGCTAAGGATGAAATGCTTAAAATAAATATAAATATTAAAAGTGGAGATTATCTTGATTTGGAAGTTCATGAAGATTTACCGGAAAGTGTTGCTCTTACTCCTCCGCTATTTATTTTTGTTTTTATTATCGGATTGATAATTTATCTGAGAAAAAAACAAAAGAAATATTCTAAAACTTAAAACCATAAACTGTTAGAACGTAATATTATAGACAGACATTAAGTTGCTTTACAAAATTGAATTCCGTACTTTAACCAATTTTTCTAAAAGATCTTCAAGAAGATCAAGTTGAAGCATATTAGCACCATCAGACTTAGCTTCGGCGGGATTTGGATGTGTTTCCAGAAAAATGCCATCAACTCCTGTAGCTATTCCTGCTTTGGCAAGTGTTTCTATCATTTCAGGATTTCCACCTGTAACTCCGTCAGGTTGATTAGGTTGTTGTAACGAATGTGTAATATCAAGGATTACAGGAATATCGAACTTTTTCATTTCAGTAATATTGCAGAAATCTACAATAAGATCATTATAACCAAACATATTTCCACGTTCTGTTAACATTATCTTTTCATTATTTGAATATTTAACTTTTTCAATAGCAAATTTCATTGATTCGGCTGATACAAATTGACCTTTTTTAATATTTATCCACTTTTTGGTTTTTGCAGCAGCTATGAGCAGGTTTGTTTGTCTGCACAAAAATGCCGGTATTTGTATTATATCAACATATTCGGCAGCAGTAATTGCTTCCGATTCTGTGTGGACATCAGTAATTGTTGGGATGTTAAATTTCTTTCCCACTTTCTTTATTGTCTTTAAAGCTTTTATGTCACCAATACCTCTGAAAGAGTCAACCTTTGTGCGATTGGCTTTCCGGTAAGAAGCTTTAAAAATAAATGGTATTGCAAGTTTATCACAAATATTATTAATTCTTTCTGCAATTTCAAATGGATTTTCCGTGTTTTCGATAACACAAGGTCCTGCAATTAAAAAAAAATTATTTTTATCTGAGTATTTTAACTTTGCTATATTTGGTATCATTTTTCTAATTTTTAATTTTACATTTTACATTTTACATTTTACATTTTACATTTTA
>JAIORY010000157.1 GCA_021107915.1 Bacteroidales bacterium
AAACGCCGCAGAATGAATTACAATTTTCACAAAGAAGATTCTTCAACCTTACAGCGTATGCTAAATGCAATGGAACCTGATACATATCTCCGACCACACAAACATGAAAATCCTGATAAAGTTGAAGCTTTTTTTGTTTTAAGAGGAAAAATACTTGTTCTTGAATTTGATGATAATGGGAATATTATTGACTATATTATTCTTGATTCTGAAAAAGGAAATTATGGGGCAGAAATCCCTCCGCGTACCTGGCATGTAATTCTCAGCCTTGAAAAAAACACAGTAGCTTATGAAGTAAAAGACGGACCATACAATCCTGACGATGATAAAGTTTTTGCACCTTGGGCTCCCGCCGAAGGAGATGCTGATGCTTTGGAATACAATAAGAAAATCCTTAAAGAATTAAAACTTTAGGCATTTTAGGCACTCTAAACTTTAGGCACTCGATTAGTTACAAATAAATAATTCCTTACTTTTGCAATTAATTAAAAACATAGTAATTAATCAGTATTATATTAATAATGATCAATAGCGAACATAACATTATTTTTGGATTGGGAAATAAAGGGAATATGGAAATAGGGGAAATAAATGGAAACACCTTTATTCCATTATTTCCCATATACCTTTATACCCCCTATATCATTTTAAAAATTCATCCTCAATCCCAAAACATGAATTGATTAACAAACTGATTATTTACAAAATTTTTTTTGTATGGCAGATCAAAAACCAAGCATACCAAAAGGAACACGTGATTTTTCTCCGGTGGAGATGATGAGAAGAAATTTTATTTTTGATATAATAAAAGAAGTCTTTCAGAGATACGGGTATTTACCTATTGAAACTCCAGCAATGGAAAATTTATCAACTCTCACGGGTAAATACGGCGAGGAAGGCGACAGATTATTATTTAAAATTCTTAACTCCGGAGATTATTTAAAGAAAACAAGTATTGAAGATTTCGAATCACCTAATCTGAATAAATTAGCTGCCAAAATTAGTGAAAAAGGTTTGCGTTATGATCTCACTGTTCCCTTTGCTCGCTACGTTGTTCAAAACAGAAATGATATTACATTTCCGTTTAAACGATACCAGATACAACCCGTTTGGCGCGCCGACAGACCCCAGAAAGGAAGATACCGCGAGTTTTATCAATGCGATGTGGATGTAATCGGAAGTAATTCTTTAATAAATGAGGTTGAACTTGTTCTGATAATTGATGAAGTCTTTGATAAACTCGGGATCAATACAATTATTAAAATCAACAACAGAAAAATTCTTAGCGGAATTGCCGAAGTTATTGGCGAAGCTGATAAAATGATTGATATCACAGTTGCAATCGACAAACTTGATAAGATCGGTCTTGAAAAAGTAAACGAAGAACTTGAAGCAAAAGGTCTGTCAAAACAAGCTATCGAAAAATTACAACCCATTTTAAATCTTGAAGGAATTTTAAAAGAGAAATTTCCGAAACTGAAAGAAATTCTTAAAAATTCAAAAATTGGGATGGAAGGAATTGAAGAGTTGATGACTATGTTGACACATCTTAAAGATTTGAATCTAAAAAACAAATGGCGTTTTGACCTCACTCTTGCGAGAGGATTGAATTATTATACCGGAGCAATTTTTGAGGTTGTGGCGAAAGATATAAAATTCGGAAGCATTTGCGGTGGTGGAAGATATGACGACCTTACCGGAATTTTCGGTTTACCCGAAGTTTCAGGTGTAGGAATTTCTTTCGGTGCTGATCGTGTTTATGATGTGATGAATGAATTAAATCTTTTTCCTGAAGAAAGTTCCATAACTTCAAAAGTGATGTTTGTAAATTTTGGTAAAGAAGAAGAAAAATTTTGTCTGAAACTTATCAAAGAAATCCGACAAGCCGGAATTAGTGCTGAACTATATCCTGATTCAGTAAAAATGAAAAAGCAAATGAAATACGCCAATAATAAAAACATTCCTTATGTAGTTTTAGTTGGTGAAAATGAAATGAAAAATAATTTGATTACCGTAAAAGACATGCAAAGCGGTGAGCAAACTGAAACAAGTTTAAAAGAGTTTATTGAGAAGGTTTTATAGGATATTTCTATCCTGATCATCCGCTAAGCAAATTTAGGAAATAGGGGGAATATGGGAAATAAAGGAAATAGGGAACTGTTGTTCTAATTTATCACTAAGATATACTCAATTACAATAAATTACAACCAATTACCATAAATTCCAGTATTTCATTGTTCTCCACTATTCCAAACTACCTTCACTTTATAAAGTAAAAAAATATCAGAAAACTAATTTATTTGACTTGAAAATTATATTTTTACCAATTCAAATTTAGAGTCTGATCTAATAAAATGATAGTCATCGGATGATTTTCTATTTAATTGATATACAGATTTATTTTTTTGAAGATTTTGAACATTAGTCATCCGATGACTGTATTTATCGGACACAACAAAATAATTATTTATCAACAATACAATATCAACAAAAGAAATGCATCATAAAATCAGCCCTAAAAAACTAACTTTCAAGTCAATATTTAACATCTTGCAACAAGGTTATTTATTAGAGCTTTCAGAAGAATCAAGAGAAAAAATTATAAAGTGCAGAAATTATCTTGATGATAAAATGGAATCGCAGCAAGGTCCCATTTACGGAATAAACACCGGATTTGGTTCGCTTTGTAATCACACAATCTCGAAAAAAGAACTCAGCACTTTGCAAAGCAATCTCGTTAAATCACATGCTTGCGGAACAGGCGACGAAGCACCCCGCGAAATTGTAAAATTGATGCTTTTATTAAAAATACAATCTTTATCGTATGGTCACTCGGGAGTTCAACTTTGTACAGTAGAACGATTGATTGATTTCTTTAATAACGACATTCAACCGGTAGTTTATCAATTGGGTTCGCTTGGTGCTTCCGGGGATCTTTCTCCTCTTGCTCACATGTCGCTTCCGTTACTTGGACTTGGTGAGGTATATTATAAAGGTGTAAAAACTACAACCAAAAAGGTTTATGATAAATTAAACTGGAAAGCAATCACACTTCAGTCCAAAGAAGGACTGGCATTATTAAACGGAACACAGTTTATGAGTGCGTTTGGAGTTTTTAGTTTACTGAAAACATTTCGTTTATCTCAACTTGCCGATATTATCAGTTTGGTTTCTCTCGAAGCCTTTGACGGAAGGATAGAACCTTTTAATGATCTCGTTCATCAAATCAGATTTCATAAAGGACAAATTGATACCGCCAAACGAATCAGGATGTTAGTTGAAGGAAGTGAGATCATCAATCAGGCAAAAGAACACGTTCAGGATCCTTATTCTTTCCGATGTATTCCGCAAGTTCATGGGGCTTCAAAAGATTCAATTAATTATGTTTCTTATGTTTTTTCATGCGAAATAAATGCAGTTACCGATAATCCTACAATTTTCCCGGATGAAGATTTGATAATCTCAGGCGGGAATTTTCATGGACAACCACTTGCTCTTGCACTTGATAATCTTGCAATTGCTGTCGCAGAATTAGGAAATATTTCAGAACGAAGAACATATCAGTTGCTTTCCGGTAAACGGAATTTACCTCCTTTCCTTGTTGCTAAACCCGGTCTTAATTCAGGATTTATGATCCCTCAATACACTGCTGCATCAATTGTAAATCAAAACAAACAATTGTGTACACCGGCTTCTGTCGATTCCATCGAATCATCACAAGGACAAGAAGACCACGTAAGTATGGGGGCAAATGCTGCAACAAAAGCTTATAAAGTTGTTCAGAATCTTGAAAGAATTTTAGCTATAGAACTTTTTAATGCTGCTCAGGCATTGGAATTTAGGAGACCAAAAAAATCGTCACCATTTATCGAAAACTTTATTACTGAATATCGAAAACACGTTGATTTCATCGAAAATGATAAAATCATGTTTACTGAAATAGAAGAGAGTATTAAATTTTTAAGAGATGTTGAAATAAATATCCCGGTTGCATTGAGGGAGGATGTTTAGTTGCGGGATAAAAGATGGGAAATGCAGAGGAAATAAGGTATAGGGGGAATAAGGGAAATAAGGGGAATAAAGGAAACGGAGTTAGTGTAAAAAATTGAATTATTAGAAGAAAAAATCTTTTTCCTATTAAAAGAAATAAAATGGAAAATGTAATTGAGGAACCGCAAGGAGTTTATAATAAAAATCAGGATTTTACATCACTGATCTGTTGGCAGGATGCCAGAAAAATCAAATTGTTTTTCTATAATAAGGTTCTTCCATTACTTCCTAAAGAGGAAAAATTTAATCTTGATATTCAATCAAGAAAAACAACATGTAGTTCAACTGCTAACATAGCAGAAGGATATGGTAGATATCATTATCAGGAAGGGCTACAGTTTTATAGAATTTCAAAAGGTTCTACTTATGAATCAAAAGATCACTTGATTAGTTGTTTTGATCTTGGATATATAAACAACGATCTTTATAATGAAGGTCTGACATTAATTGAAAAAGCAAAGATTAGTCTTAATGGATATATTAAATTCGTTAAAACACAAAAAAAAGGATTACGATAAAAATAATCAATAAAAATATTTAATATGAATAATTATCAATTTTCAAATTACACTTTTACCTCTACACCCACTATACCTTATTTCCCCTATTTCCCTTATTTCCCCTATACCACTAATAAACAAACAGATATTAATAAACAAAATCAATATAAATAATAAAACAAAACAATTATGACTTATATAATAAAAGGTGCAGGATTAACAATAGAAGATGTTGTTGATGTAGCAAGAAATAACGAAAAAGTAGAACTTCATCATGATTCAATAAAGAGAATAAATAATTGCAGGGCAATGCTTGAAAGAAAAATCGAAGCAAACGAAATAATGTATGGAGTAAATACAGGTATTGGTGAGTTTTCGGAAGTCGTGTTAGATGAAAGTCAGGTAAAAGATTTTCAGAAATACCTTGTTTATAATCATGCTGCTGGAATTGGTGAAGCAATGCCACTTGAACATGTAAGAGGTGCCATGCTTGGAAGAATTAATGTTCATGCACATGGAAATTCAGGATGCCGTCTTGCAATCACACAAACTCTTGTTGATATGCTTAACAAAGGCGTTACTCCATGGGTTTGTAAAAAAGGTTCGGTAGGTGCTTCGGGCGACCTTGCTCCCATGTCGCAAATTGCCTTATTAATGATGGGCGAAGGAAAAGCCTATTACAAAGGAGAATTATACGAAGGAAAAGTTGCTTTAGAAAAGGCAGGCATTCCTATTCCGGGATTGGAAGCAAGAGACGGTCTGGCAACAATAAACGGTTCGAATGTACTTACAGCAATGAGTGCAATATTTTTGTATGATGCCAATAATTTTTTAAAACAAGCAGAGATAGGTGCAGCAATGTCATTAGAAGCTTTAAAAGCAAATATGAAACCTTATTCTCCGAAACTTCATGAAGTTCGTGGTTTTAAAGGTGCCATAAGAAGTGCAAGAGCAATTAATAAACTTGTTGATGGAGGAGACCTAAAAGAACAACGCGTAAAATGCAAAGTTCAGGATGCTTATTCTATGAGATCTACTCCACAAGTAATTGGGGCAGCACACGATGCTTTGGCTTATGCACGTTCTCAGGTCGAAATTGAATTAAATGGTGTTGGTGATAATCCGATTTTTTTTCCTGAAGAAAATCTTCAATTATCAGGAGCAAATTTTCAGGGATCTCCTGTTTCAGTTCCTATGGATATGGCAGGAACTGTTATTACAATGGCATGTGTAATGTCTGAGAGAAGAATGAACCGATTGAATAATCCCGCTTTAAGCGTTGGCTTACCGGCATTTTTAACTAAAGGAGCAGGTATGTTTTCAGGATTAATGCTTAGCCAATATACTGCCGACATGCAAATTGTTGAACAAAGAATTCTTTCTGCACCGGCTTCAATTCAGTCGATTCCTGCTGCTGCCGACCAAGAGGATTTTGTTTCTATGGGAATGAATACTGCTATTAAAAACATCCAAATACTTGATAATGCTTATGGAATTTTGGGTATTGAAATTATGGCTGCTGCTCAGGCTCTCGATTTTCGTGAATATAAATTTGGAAAAGGTGTTACAAAAGCAAAAGAGATTGTGAGAAAACATGTTGATTTCCTCGAAATCGACCGACCACTTTTTGACGATCATAACAATATGAAAAAACTTATTGAATCGTGCGAAATATTGCATGAGGTTGAGAAAATTGTTGGAGAGTTGGAGTAGGAGACTTAATTTATAATTTTGAGTACACTCCTAAAAGTTATAAAAACTAAATGAAGCTACAGATTCACGGATAAGGAATTTATAATTTATGATTTAAGAATTATGATTTAAGCTTTATTAAAAGCTGCAAATCAGTTTTGTATTTCTTTGCACAGTGCGAAAGTCTCCCCTATTTTTAGGGGAGATTTAGAGGGGTAAAAACCCTCCAGATTTTAAAAATCTGGAGAATTTAGTATTACTAAGCCACAGATTATTAAAGAATTAAATCTATGAATCTTTGGCAATTTTTTCAATTTTTTTAAATGAATATCTTTTAAAAACTGAATTCAATTTTAAAACGAAAAAATGGAACAATACGAAATAAATAAAGATCCAAACGAACAAAGCAAACGTCCGGAACTATTGAGCGTTTTATGTATTCTTACATTTATCGGAAGCGGACTTGTAGTTATATCAAATCTTTATTTATTAACATCCCTTTCGTCAGTTCGGGAACTTGCTGCTTCTGGAGATTTGCTTTTCCCGGGTATGGATAAACTGCTTTCAGTTGATAAAGCATATTTTCTTATTGGGTTTATTCTTTCATCTATTTCATTATTCGGAGCTTATAATATGTGGAAATTGAAAAAAATTGGATTCCATTTATATACTATTGCTCAAATATTACTTTTAATTGTTCCGTATTTTTATTTCACAAATATTGGATTTCCGTATTTCGGATTTCTAATTTCAGCAAGTTTTGTTATACTTTACGGAAAAAATCTGAAATATATGTCGTGATGATTGAATGATAAAAAATAAAATATTTAATAAAAAAGTCTTTGCTTGAGAACAATAATTAGCATTTGTTATTTTATTATTTTACTCTGATTTTCTAACAAAAATAATTAATGAATATTCTAATCAACCACGTTCTAATATTCTTATAATTGTAATAATATCAACAGGAATTTTTATTTATTTTGCTTCATTTATTGGAGTTCTAAAAATGCGGCAATATAAAAAATACGGATTTTTCCTGTTTTTATCAGCAAATATTGCCTTAATTATCATTAAAATCTTCAGTATTTCCTTTTCATTTTACCATATTATCATAAATATTTTATTGATTCTGATATTTTTTTACTTTAAAAAGAAAATTAATTATTAATAAAAATATGTCTTTTAGAAAACTTGCTGTCTTTATACGAAAAAAGTTTTAATATTTAAAAACTCTCTAAACAATTCTCTTTGCATCTCTATATCTGCCTTTTATGCAATTTTGTATTGTATACGTTTTGCAATAGAAAGGATACTTTTTTAAAAAAGACAATAGAAATTATACAAATTTTTATAAATTGTGCAGTCTTTAAATAAAAAATAATAACAAATATTTTTGATTTGTTACAAAATTATTACTATTATTGTAATTCAAAAAATCTAGTATTAACCAAATTTTTTATTAATCAATTTTTTATTAACCAAATTTTTAAATTATGAGAAAATTTACAATTTTACTTGCAATCATTTTACTAGGAGGATTGCAGGTTGCATTTGCACAGACAAAAGTTACAGGTACTGTAACAGATGCGGATGACAAAGCGACGATACCCGGCGTTACTGTTCTTGTAAAAGGAACAACAGTTGGTACAACTACCGGCTTAGACGGAAAATTCGAGCTTCTTGTTCCTGCAGATGGAAAAATTCTAGTATTTTCCTTTGTTGGAATGATATCTCAAGAAATTGAGATTGGTGGTAGAACTGTGATAAACGTTTCTATGACAACATCATCTACTGCTCTTGACGAAGTTGTTGTTACTGCACTTGGTATTTCACGAGAGAAAAAATCTCTTGGATATGCTGTACAGGAAATTAGCGGTGATGCTGTTAGCGAAGTTCGTGAAACAAACTTTGTTAACTCACTTTCCGGTAAAGTCTCCGGTGTACATATCCGGCAGTCAAATACTTTGGGTGGTTCAGCAAACATTCTTATCAGAGGTACCACTTCATTAACTCAGAACAACCAGGCATTGTTTGTTGTTGATGGTGTTCCAATTAACAACAACAACACCAACGAAGACAGACCTGTTGCCAATGGTAGTTCTAATCAAAATGATGGTTGGGGTGGATATGACTACGGTAATGCTGCAATGGATATTAACCCTGATGATATTGAGAGTATCTCAGTATTAAAAGGTGCAGCTGCTACTGCTCTTTACGGATCAAGAGCTGCTAATGGGGTTATCCTTATTACAACCAAAAAAGGTAAACGCGGCAAAGGTATTGGAATTACTGTTAGCACTGGATTAACACTTAGCCAGGCTGACATGAATACTGCTCCAAAACACCAGACTAAATATGGAGGTGGTTATGGACCTTTTTATGAAGACCCAACAGGAAATTTCTACTATGCCGACCTTGATGGTGATGGTGTAGAGGATTTAATTGCTCCTACATCGGAAGATGCTTCATGGGGTGCTCCATTCGATCCAAATACAATGGTTATCCATTGGGATGCACTTGATCCTTCAAAACCAAATTATGCTGAAAAAAGACCATGGATGGCTCCTGAACACGGTTTGGAGTATTTTTTCCAAACAGGTTTAAAATGGACCACTAGTATTGCATTTGACGGTGGTAATGATGATGGTTCATTCAGACTGTCTTATACAAATTCTGATGAAACAGGAATTGTACCAAATTCTTCTATTGACAAGAATTCTATAAACTTAAATGCAAACTATAATTTTTCTGATAAATTATCAGTTGATGCAAACATAACTTATTCACATTCTAAAGCTAAAGGCAGATATGGTACAGGTTATGATGGAATGAATGTTATGCAATCATTTGGACAATGGTTCCAAACTAATGTTGATTTCAAAAGATTAGAAGACAACTATCTTAGAGCAGACGGAAGTCAGCTTTCATGGAACTCTTCTTATTACAACGATTTGCATCCAATTTATTTTGATAATCCTTACTGGGTTAGAAATAAAAGTTACGAAGATGATTACCGCGACCGTATATTCGGATTCACAGGTTTAAACTATGAACTTACTGATTGGTTAACTTTCACAGGTAGAGTTTCGCTAGATTACTATACTGAGGTTCAAAATGAAAGAATCGCTGTTGGAAGTGTTGACCCATCTTATTTTTCATCCTTTACTCGTTCTTTTAACGAAATGAATACTGACCTTTACCTTAAATTCAACAAACGTTATGATGATTTCTCTTTTAACGGAATGATAGGTACTAACTTCAGACAAAATACTATTTCTATGAATCTTGGTCATACCGTTGGAGGACTTATTGTTCCTGATCTTTATGCAATTAGCAATTCAATATCTCCGGTTTCTGTTACCGAAGATTTAATCAAAACAGGTACAAACAGTGTATTCGGAACTTTTTCTGTTGGATATAAAGACTTTGTTTATTTAGAACTTTCCGACAGATATGATGTATCTTCCACTCTTCCTTTAGATAACAATTCATTTAATTACTACTCTGCTTCATTAAGTTTATTAATTTCAGAATTAGGTGGCTTAAAAGACTTAAGTTTCCTTGATTTTGCAAAAGTAAGAGCTAATTATGCAGAAGTAGGTAATGATGCACCTGCTTACAGTACAATCTCTACTTATTCTCAGGGAACAAACTGGAACGATTATGCATTATTCTCTGTTAACAGTATTCTTCAAAATGCAAAACTTGAACCGGAACGTACAAAAAGTATTGAGCTTGGTTTAGAAGCTCGTTTCTTCGACAGTCGTGTTAATTTTGATATTGCGGTATATAAATCAAATACCATTAATCAAATTATGCCGGCACTTGTTTCTCCTTCTACAGGATATTCACAAATGTTTGTTAACGGTGGTGAAATTGAAAACAAAGGTCTTGAAATTTCTCTTTTAACTACTCCGGTTAAATATTCTGATTTCGAATGGAATATTGGAGTAAACTGGTATGCCAACAGAAACAAAGTTATCAGCCTATATGAAGATGTTGACAATCTCCTTATTTATTCTGCATGGGATGTTTCAATAAATGCTACAGTTGGAGAACCTTATGGAACTATTAAAGGAACAAACTTTGTTTATACTAACGAAAATGGTGATACTGAAGATGCAGATGGTAATCCTCTTACCGAAGAAAATGGTAGTAAAACTGTTGACGAAAATGGATATTATCTTATGTCAGAATCAGGTGAAGAAGTTATTGGTAACATCAATCCTGACTGGAATATGGGTATTTCATCAGCTATGACTTACAAAGGAATAAGATTAAATGTATTATTCGACTTCCAACACGGAGGTGATGTTTATTCTGTAAATACTAAGTATGGTCAAGCTACAGGTGTTTATGCAGAAACTGCTGAGAATAACGATAAAGGAAATCCAATGAGAGATGCTGTTGATGACGGTGGTGGATATTTATACCCCGAAACAGTAAATATTGATGGTTCTCCAAACACAACATACGTACCTGCTTACAGATGGGGTAGAGCATTCTACTATAACAATAGCCCAACTGCAAGATATGTATTCGATGCTTCTTACGTTAAATTACGTGAAGTTTCATTAGCATATACTTTACCTGGAAAAATAGTTGAGAAAACACCTTTCCAAAATATCACTTTCTCTGTTGTTGGAAGAAATCTTGCAATTCTATTCAAAAACACAGAACACTTTGATCCTGAATCAGGTCTTGGTTCAGGTAATAATCAAGGTATAGAAACCGGTGCTTATCCTACTGCAAGAACTTTTGGATTTAACATTAAATTTGGAATTTAATTTTTTAAACATTAAAAAAATAATTATATGAAAACAATAAAATATATTTCGATAGTATTAATTCTGATACTTGGGATATCTTCATGCGAATTGCCAGATAATGTTGATCCCAAGAGTGCAGTAGAAGTACCTGTGAGTACTCTATTTTCTAATGCAGAAGTTGCATTAGTAAACCAAGTAAATGCCATGAGTGTAAATTTAAACATCTCAAGACTAATTGTTCAATACTGGCAAGAAACTACATATTTTGATGAAGCCCGTTATAACTTTCAGGATAGAAAAATTCCTGATGCTTATGCACGAGAATTTTATCGCGACGTTTTAATTGATTTAAAAAGAGCAAAATCGTTATTAAATGCTCAGTCTCTTGAAGGTTTTCAAGCAATTGAACGAGATAATAAAATTCATATTATCGGCATCCTTGAAACTTATTCATGGCATTGCATAATTGATGCTTTTGGTGATATGCCTTATTCACAAGCATTATTGGGTTCTGAAAACACAACACCTGTTTATGATGATGCTGCTAGTGTTTATACAGATATTATTACCAATCTTAAAGCTGATATTGCCGGCTTAAATCCTGATGAGGGAAGCTTTGGTGGTGCTGACTTTGTTTATGATGGTGATGTAGCTTCTTGGAAAAAGTTTGGTGCTTCACTTCTTCTTCGTTTAGGAATTCGTCTTGCTGATGTTAATGCAGCAGCAGCACAATCCGCTGTTGAAACAGCTATTAATGCTGGTGTATTTACAAATCAGGACGAAAGTTTCTTCTTATTCTATACCGGTATAACTCCACATGTAAACTGTATTTATGATGGTTTTACTAATGATGGTCGTAAAGATTATCTTCCAACAAATACAATTGTGGATAAAATGAATGAATTAAAAGACCCGCGTTTACCATTATATTTTACCCTGTATGAAGATGAATACGTTGGTGCTGTTGCCGGATTAGACGGTGCTCAAACTTATGCTTTATTCTCTCATTTTGCTCCTCGTTTTTTCGAGGCTTCATTCGAAGCAATTTTAATTGACTATGTAGAAGTTGAGTTTTTATTAGCTGAAGCTGCTGAAAGAGGAATAGGTTCTAGTGGTGCTGCTGATCATTATGCTAATGCTATTACAGCAAGTGTTGTTTACTGGGGTGGAGATGAAACTGTTGCTGCTGATTATATCGCAACAGTTCCTTATGCATCTGCTAACTGGAAAGAAGTACTTGGTACTCAAAAATGGATAGCACTTTATAACAGAGGTGTTGAAGCCTGGGCAGAATGGAGAAGATTAGACTTTCCTATTCTTAATGTTCCTGAAGGAATGGTATATGGAGATAT
>JAIORY010000208.1 GCA_021107915.1 Bacteroidales bacterium
GTTTTTCGGTTTGGCTTGCAATAAAAGATGCTATTTCATCTATTGGAAATCATAAGATAGAACCCGAACTTTCAATTCCGGCTACTAACGAGAAAATATTGATGGCGATTGAAAAAATTAAAGAGGATACTTATGATTTAAGATTTTAGATTTAGGATTTTAGATTTTAGTCATTTATTAATTTTAGTCATTTTAAATTTTAGCTCATTTTAGTCATTTTAAATTTTAGTCATTTTAAATTTCCAATGCCAAACAACCAATTATTTATAATCACCGGAGAAAAAGGACAGGGCAAAACCGGTCTTTTAATTGAGATTTTAGAAATTCTTCAAAATAAAAACATTAGTCTTTCCGGGTTTTATGCAAAAGGGTTTTGGAAAAATAGCAAACGCTCTGCATTTGATTTAGTAAACATTAAAACACACAAAAGTATTCCTCTGTGTAAATCAGAAAAAGCTAAAGAATGGGAAAAAGAATTAGGATTTTATTTTAATCCTGAAGCTATGAAAGCAGGAAATCAAATTCTGAATTCTAAGAACATTAACACATCCGACCTTGTGATAATCGATGAAATTGGCAAACTTGAACTCTACGAAAAAATTTGGCATGATGCGATTTCAAAACTTATCTCTGAAACAAATATTCCTATGCTGT
Source organism: Bacteroidales bacterium (assembly GCA_021107915.1). GTDB lineage: Bacteria > Bacteroidota > Bacteroidia > Bacteroidales > JAIORY01 > JAIORY01. The sequence continues at coordinate 655 of JAIORY010000208.1, forward strand.
GGGTAGTTAGAAAAACCTTTGTAGAGGAAATTATTAATTATTGGGGAATGATAGATGTTACAATTTTTGAAGTTGGGAAAGATGATGCGAAGAATATCTCTGAAAAGATTATCAGTTTAAATAAATAGTACACTGATTTTTATGATTATTATGATTAGTTATGATTTTGTATTTTTATCATAAAGATCAGCCAAATCAGTCCAATCAGTGTACCAAAAGAATAGAACACTGATTATTATGATTATTATGATTGATTATGATTTTATTTTTTTATCATAAAGATCAGTTAAATCAGTCCAATCAGTGTACTATTAAAAAATAGTGTACTATTCATAATCAGTGTACCATAAAAAATATTAAAAATGGAAAAAATAAATTATTTACATTCGGAATTATCGAGCAAAATATTAAAAGCTTTTTTCAACGTTTACAATACTTTAGGATTCGGTTTTCTGGAAAAAGTATATGAAAACTCAATGATGATAGAGTTAAGAAAATTTGGACTTCAGTGCCGTCAACAACAACATATTGATGTTTATTATGATGAAGATAAAGTAGGTGATTATTATGCAGATATAATTATTGAAGATAAAATAATTATTGAACTTAAAGCGGCAAAAACACTATCAAGCGAACATGAAGCACAATTGGTAAATTATCTACGAGCTACCGATGTTGAAGTCGGGCTGCTTCTTAACTTTGGGAAAACCCCTCAACATAAAAGGCGAGTATTAACCGAAGAATATAAAAATAGATAGTACACTAATTGTATAGTACACTGATTATTATGATCTTTATGAATGATTATGATTTTATTTTTAAATCATAAAGATCAGTTAAATCAGTGTACCATTAAAATAGGACACTGATTGTTATGATCTTTATGATTGGTTATGATCTTTTTATCATAAAGATCAGTTAAATCAGTCAAATCAGTGTACTATCAATTCTTAAAATTCAATTTCCGAAACTCTTTCTCAGAATTAATATTTACTAAAATTCTTTCATCATCAACTTCAACAATTTTCTTTTCAAATCCTTTCAGGAAATTTCTAAAATTCAAGTCATTTTTTTCTTCGGAGATAATATTTTTAATAATCTTTTTTGAAAGCAAAACCGGATGTCCGCCTTTGTTTTTATGTACCGGAACAACAAAATTAGATTCAGTAATTTCACAAAATAAATTATTAAGAACACTCAAATTAACAAAAGGATTATCAACATTATGAATGAAAACTGGATGCTCTTTATAAAGATTTTTTATTCCGGATTTTATTGAATAAAAACGTTCCCACTCAAGATGTTCATTGATTACAACTTTAATCTCATCGGATAATTTAATATTTTTTTTATCTAAAACAGAGATTCCTTTCCTATTCAAAACAACAACAATTTTCTTGCAACCAAATGCTTTGTACTTTTCAATAATTTCTTCAAGAAAAGTAATTTGATTATTAAATTTAAGTGCAAATTTTGGCATTCCCATCCTACTTGAATTTCCGGCAGCAAGAATAACAACTGAACATGATTTAATATTTTCCAAACTTTCGCGCATAGTTCACAAAGATAGCACCAATTATGAAAAGACAGCAATGCTTGATTTTTTATACTTTTGTAAAAACAAAATAAATATGTCAGATAAATTTTCAATTATACCTCTTAAACAATTATTGCAGATTTTCCTTGGTCAGATTGATAAGAAAAAAAGTTTTTTTGGTATTCAGGAAGAATTGTTTTTCAAACCAAAAAATACTGATCCTTTCCGTTTAAATCTTTTCGGACAAAGTCTGGAAACGCCAATTGGTGTGGCAGCAGGTCCACACAGCCAACTTACTCAAAATATTGTTGCCGCATGGCTCTGCGGTGCTCGATTTATTGAATTAAAAACCATTCAAACACTTGATGAACTCGAAATATCCAAACCTTGTATCGACATGCAGGACGAGGGATACAATTGCGAATGGTCGCAGGAATTAAAAATTGAACAATCATTTGACCAATATCTCAATGCATGGATAATTATTCACATTTTGAAAGATAAATTAAAAATTGGTAATACAAATGAAGCCGGAGTAATTTTTAACATGAGTGTTGGATATGATTTTGCAGGAATTTTAAATAAAAATGTACAATGGTTTTTTGATAAAATGAATGACTCATCAACAGAGTTAAAAAAGAAAATTGAAGAAATAAAAGATATTTATCCTAACATTGTTAATCTTGAAATAAATCCACAAATTTCAAATAATGTTACTCTTTCGACTATGCATGGCTGTCCACCGGAAGAGATTGAACAAATTGGCAATTATCTGATTACAGAAAAAAAACTACATACAACAATTAAGCTAAATCCAACTTTATTGGGAAAAGAAAAACTCCAAAATATTATACTCAATTCCGGTTTTGAAACTATAATTCCTGACATTGCTTTTGAGCATGATTTAAAATATAATGATGCTGTTGGAATCATCAAAAGACTAAAAAGAAAAGCCGAAGACAACAATCTTTATTTCAGTTTAAAACTTACAAACACTCTTGAAAGCCTGAATTTTAAAGACATTTTTCCTTCCGGTGAAAATATGATGTATGCCAGTGGAAGAGTACTTCATCCAATTTCGATTAATCTTGCAAAAAGGCTGCAAAATGAATTTTTAGGCAAACTGAATATTTCATTTTCCGGTGGTGCCGATGCTTTCAATATTTCAAATATTATTTCATCAGGATTATTTCCTGTTACGGTTTGCACTGATATTTTGAAGCCCGGCGGATATGGAAAACTTAATCAATATATTGAAAACCTCCGTTCGGAATTCTCTATAAAAAATCATTTTCTGAAAAATAATAATTTGGATAAATTAAATCAATATGCACAAAATGTGTTGGCAGACAAGAAATACAAAAGAACATTCCTTCATGATAAAAGTATCAAAATCAATAGAAAACTTAATTCTTTTGACTGCGTTTTTGCGCCTTGTGTGAGCACCTGTCCTACAAATCAAAACATTCCTAATTACATGTACTACACAGCAAACGGAGATTTTGAAAAAGCCTTTGAAGTGATCATGCAAACTAATCCTTTCCCAAATACAACCGGAATGGTTTGCGATCATCAATGTCAGACAAAATGCACAAGAATAAATTATGACAGCCCGCTTCAGATAAGAGAAATTAAAAGGTTTATTGCTGAAAATGCAGTAAATCCAAAAACACTTCAGACTAATAATTTTATATCAGAAAAAGTATTTAAAGTTGGAATAATCGGAGCAGGACCTTCAGGATTGTCATGTGCATGGTTTCTGAAAGCAACAGGATTTGAAGTTGATGTTTATGAAACAAAACAAAAGCCGGGAGGCATGATTTCAGGAGCAATTCCTTCTTTCAGAATTACAGACGAAGCAATTAATATTGACATCAAGAGAATTAAAAAAGCAGGAATAAAAATTCATTTCGGAGAAAAAATCAATAAGGAAAATTTTGACCGGTTAAGAAAAGAACATGATTTTATTTATGTAGCTACCGGAGCACAAAAGGTAAAAGAAGTTTTTATTGAAGGACAAAATACTGAGGGAATTTTGAATCCTCTGGAATTTTTATTTCAGGTAAAAGAAGAAAAATCTATAAAAATTGGACAAAATATTTTTGTACTCGGAGGTGGAAACACAGCCATGGATGCAGCTCGCACAGCAAAACGTTTAGTTAACAAAAACGGTAACGTTCAAATAATTTACCGCCGTACAATAAAACAAATGCCCGCCGACTACAATGAAATAATATCAGTATTAGATGAAGAAGTAGAAATTATGGAATTGATATCTCCGGTAAGGATTAACTCAAAGAATGGAAAAATAATTTCGCTTACTTGTGTAAAAATGAAACTGGGTGAAAAAGATGAAAGTGGAAGGGCAAAGCCTGTTATTATTCCAAATTCAGAATTTGAGATTAAAGCAGATACAATAATTCCAGCCTTTGGACAGGATATTGATATTGATTTTATTGATCATGAACTTCTCAAACAAAAAGCTGACAGCTACGAAACTCAAATATCAAATATATTTATTGGAGGTGATGCAATGCGAGGTGGATCAACAGTTATTAATGCTGTTGCAGATGGGAGAAAAACAGCTAACGAAATTATTGAGAAATCTGAAATTAAAACTCATTCCTACAAACTTACTGAAAACAGAAATACTCCAATTAATGAATTGATGCTCAGAAAAAGCAAAATAATAATATCTGAATCTTTACATAAAACTCCTGAAATAAATCATAGTTTTAATAATACTTCAAAATCATTAACCAAAGAGCAAGCTATACAAGAGGCATCAAGATGTTTACTTTGTGATGAGATTTGTAATATTTGTACAACAGTTTGTCCGAATCTTGCGCTCTTTTCTTTTGAAACTAAAACTGTAAAATATCGTCTTCAAAAAATAATATCAAATAAAAAAAGCATTGAAATCGTAGAAGATGAATTATTTGAAATAAATCAAAAACATCAAATTCTTCACCTTGCCGATTGGTGTAATGAGTGTGGAAATTGCACTACATTTTGCCCAACATCTGGTTCACCTTATAAAGAAAAACCTCATTTGTACTTTAACTACAAATCATTTGAAATTTCTGATGAAGGTTATTATTTTGAGAATTCAGAAAACGAAAAAATAACAAATAAAACAAATGAGCAAATATCAAGTTTAACAAAAGAGAATAATTATTTTATTTTTCAAATTGATAAATACAAGATAAAACTGGATTTAAAAACTCTAAGAATTATCAATCATAATATTAAAGAAAAAGATAACTTTGAAATCAAATTAACAAAAGCGGCTGAGATGAGTGTATTAATACAGGGAGCAGCACAATTATTAAAATAAATTATAAATTAGATTTAATGAAAAATAAAGAAAAAGTATTAGAAAACACAATTAAGAGATGTAGAGAACGACATATAATTCTTCCCACATATAAACAGATGAGAAATCCCGAATTGATCCCGGAAAAAATCACTGAAAAACTAAAAAATATTGGTTTATGGGATTTGAATTCACTTAACTTATTCAGGATTACGTGGAAAAATGAGCCACAAAAATTCGGTGGTGGCTTTGGGAATGTTAACTTTTTGGAATTACCATCGGAATTAACCGGAGTAAAAGCCAGAATAATAATGCTTGTTGGAAAGTTTTTTCCCACCGGAGCACACAAAGTAGGTGCTACCTTTGGACCACTTGTTGAAAAATTAATATCCGGCAGCTTTGATCCGACACAACAAAAAGCTTTATGGCCATCAACTGGAAATTACTGTCGCGGTGGTGCTTACGATTCGTACCTGCTTGGCTGCGATTCAATAGCTGTTTTACCTGAGGGAATGTCGAAAGAAAGATTTGACTGGCTTCATAAAGTAGGAGCAGAAGTCTTTGCCACTCCTGGAACCGAAAGTAATGTGAAAGAAATTTATGATAAAGTAAAAGAACTCATTGCCGAAAGAGGTGATGAAATCGTAAATCTAAATCAATTTGATGAAATCGGAAATGCTCTTTGGCACTATGCTGTAACAGGTCCTGCTATGGAAGAAGTTTTTAATTCTGTAAAGAATAAAAACGACAGGTTTTCCGCACTGTTTTTAACACAAGGTTCAGCAGGAACGCTGGGCAGCGCAGATTATTTAAGAAAATTATACCCTGAATTCAAAGTCTGTGCAGGCGAAGCTCTTCAATGCCCTACGCTACTTCAAAATGGCTATGGCGAACATCGCATCGAAGGTATTGGCGATAAACATGTTCCATGGATTCATAACATAAAAAATATGGATATGGTTGCAGGAATTGATGATAATCCAAATATGCGAATTATGCGATTATTTAATGAAGAAGCCGGTAAAGAATTTCTCAAAAAGGAAATAAATATTAATCCCGAATTAGTTGACAAACTTGATCTTCTTGGTATTTCTTCGATTGCTAATCTGATGGGTTCAATTAAAATGGCGAAATATTATGAAATGGATGAAAATGATGTTATTTTTACTGTAGCTACAGATTCCATGGAAATGTATCAATCGAGATTGGCAGAAGAAAAAGAAAAAAATGGTGATTTTGATAACAGATCAGCAGCCATTAGCTTTGATGCTGACCTGATAAAAATCAATATCGACAACATTATTGAGATGAATTATTACGAAAAAAAACGAATGCACAATCTTAAATATTTTACATGGATTGAACAACAAGGCAAAACAGTTGAAGAATTAAATGCTCAGTGGTATGATAATAATTATTGGAAAGCACATTATGCAAAAATTAACGAATGGGATGAAAAAATAAGTGAGTTTAATGAAAGAACGGGATTGTTGAAAGGATATAAATAACTATTATTTATTGCAATTATTATGATAAAAAACATTTAATAATATCTCGTCCCTAACGGGACTAATACAATATTTTGATAAATTTGTGCTATAAATATTATGTCCCTATCGGGACAAAAAGAAAATATGAAAACAGAATAATGTCCCGTTAGAGACTTGTTGAGAGAATACAAATAGAGTAATTAAGATCAAAACATTAAAAATAATTTGAATATCGAATAATGATTAACGATTTAAGATTTAAGAATTAAAATTTAAAATTTATAGATTTGTTTCTTATTAGCATTCAATGTCCCGTTAGGGACTATATATTTATAGAAAATGAAATATCAACATAACAAAGTCCCGTAGGGACGTAATATTAATAAATTATGGCTAACACATATACACAAATGTATTTGCAGTTTGTATTTGCAGTCCAAAACAGAGTATCACTAATTCAATCTACATGGAAAGATGAGCTTTACAAATACATAACCGGAATAGTGCAAAATAACAAACATAAACTAATTGCAATAAACGGAATGCCTAACCATATTCATGTTTTTATAGGATATAAACCACATCAGTTAATACCAGATTTATTGCAGGATATAAAAGGTTCTTCTTCAGGCTGGATTAATAAAAGAGGATTTATTAAGGGTAAATTTAGATGGCAGGAAAGCTACGGAGCTTTTTCTTATTCTCACTCTCATATTGATAGGGTGGTGAAATATATAATAAATCAGGAGCAACACCATAAGAAAAAGACATTTGGAGATGAATATCTTGAATTATTAAAAAAATTTAATATTGATTATGATGAACGGTATATTTTGAAAGACATTCAATAATATATCGTCCCTAACGGGACTTGTGCTCTATTATGATTATTTTTTCTATAAATATTATGTCCCTATCGGGACAAAAAGAAAATATGAAAACAAAATAATATCCCGTTAGAGACTTGTTGAGAGAATACAAATAGAGTAATTAAGATCAAAACATTAAAAATAATTTGAATATCGAATAATGATTAACGATTTAAGATTTAAGAATTAAAATTTAAAATTTATAGATTTGTTTCTTATTAGCATTCAATGTCCCGTTAGGGACTATATATTTATAGAAAATGAAATATCAACATAACAAAGTCCCGTAGGGACGTAATATTAATGAATTTTAATTGATAATGAAAAAAATAAATTTCTAATAGAATACAAAATAATGAACAATTCATTTTAACACATGAAATAAAAATATTATTTTGCAATCTATTAAATAAACCGTTAATGAAAACAACTGAACACTATTTTCAATGCATTAACTGCGGAAATCATTTTAATAAAGATGAGATAAAATATTTATGTCCTTATTGCAGTAAAAATAATTCATCCACTTCCCCTCCAAAAGGAGTTTTAAAAACCATTTATGATTATGAAAATCTTAAAAATAAAATTTCAGGATTTACTCAATTAAAACAAAATGATTTTATTGATCTTTTACCAATAAAAAGCAGTAAAAGCCTCCCAAATCTGAGTATTGGTAGCACTCCTTTGTATTCAATAAAAAATATAGATGGTTCGAAATTGCCTTTTAACCTTTTTCTAAAAGATGATTCTCAAAACCCTACTTTTTCATTCAAAGACAGGGCTTCTGCGATAGTTTCGGCTTTTGCCAAAGAAAATGGATTTAAAACAATTGTTACAGCTTCGACAGGAAATGCCGGTTCTTCATTGGCAGGTATTTGCGCAGCTCAAGGACAAAAAGCTGTAATTATAGTTCCAGAATCTGCACCTGCTGCCAAGCTCACTCAGATAATTATGTACGGTGCCAAAATTATTCCCGTCAAAGGAAATTATGACGATGCTTTTGATTTGAGTATTGAGGCAACCAAAGAGTTTGGATGGTACAATCGCAACACAGCTTTCAATCCTCTCACTATAGAAGGGAAAAAAACTGTTTCCTTCGAATTATTTGAGCAATTGAATTTTACGGTTCCCGATAATATTTTTGTCCCGGTTGGTGATGGCGTGATAATTTCCGGTGTGTATAAAGGTTTTGAAGATTTGTTAAAACTCAATATCATAAAAAAAATGCCATGTGTTATTGCTGTTCAATCTAATGGAAGCGATAATTTGATTAGAAACATCAACAAAGAAAATTTTGTCAGTAAAAGCAGTTCAACTATTGCCGATTCGATTTCTGTTGATATTCCAAGAAATTTTTATATGACTCAACATTTTATCGAAACTTATAACGGAAAATATTTATCCGTTTCGGATGATGAGATAATAAAAGCTTCTTCAATATTATCAAAAAACACAGGTCTCTTTGCTGAGCCTGCTGCTGCTGCTGCTTTTGCAGGATTATTATCATATTCAAAAAATCATCAAATAACTAAAAACTCAAATAATGTTGTATTGCTTACCGGAAGCGGTCTCAAAGATTTGAATTCTGTGAAAAAAATAATTAATATTCCTGATGCGATTTCACCATCAATCAAGGAATTGAAAAAACTCTTCGAATGATAACATTTATTTTAAACGGAATAAAAAAATCCTACTCAGGCAATCCGGATAAATCACTTTTGGATTATTTGAGAAACGATCAGAAAATCACTTCTGTAAAAGACGGATGTTCCGGTGAGGGAGTTTGCGGAGCTTGTACTGTTGAAATTAATGGAAAAGCAAAATTATCCTGTGTAACAAAAATGCAAAAACTTGAAGGTGCAAACATCCTCACTCCCGAAGGCTTCCCTGAATATGTAAAAGACACCATAGCAAAAGCCTTTGTTAACAAGGGAGCTGTGCAATGTGGTTTTTGCACTCCCGGATTTATTAGTCGCACAAAAGTACTTTTACAAAACAATCCAAATCCAACAATTGAAGAAATTCAAAAAGCTATTAAACCACATCTTTGTCGGTGTACCGGATATAAAAAAATTGAAGACGCAATAGAATTTGCAGCCGAAGCATTGCAAAAAAATAAAAAGTTAGAAATCACCAAAACATCAGGAAAAGTCGGTGTTTCACATCCAAAATATCAGGCTTATCAAACTGCAATCGGTAAACGCAATTTTGTTGATGATATAAGTTTTGACGGAATGTTGTATTCTGCTTTGAAATTTAGCGATTATCCAAAAGCAAAAGTTCTGAAGATAAATACAAAAAAGGCAAAAAAACTTAAGGGCGTACATAAAATATTTACAGCAAATGATATTCCCGGTGAAAAGAAAGTGGGTTTAATTTTGCAAGACTGGTCGGTGATGATAGCGGAGGGAAATATCACTCATTATATTGGAGATGTAATTGCCGGAGTAGTTGCTGACACAACAAAAATTGCCCGTAAAGCTACAAAATTAATTGAGGTAGAATATGAAGTTTTGAAACCTGAAACTGATGTTTTCAAAGCTATTGACGGAAAACGCGTTCATCCCGAAAGACCAAACAATTTTAATACCAGTCAGTTTACTATTGGTGATGTCGATAATATTTTTGCAAAATCTAAATATATCTCATCAGGAAAATTCGAGACCCAACGAGTAGAACATGGATTTCTGGAGAAAGAATCTGCCATTGCACGTCCTGATGGAAAAGGAGGAATAGAATTATTTAGTCAAAGCCAGGGGGTTTATGAAGACCGTCGGCAAGTGGCAATGATACTCGGCTTGCCCGAAGAAAAAGTGAGAGTAACACTGGTACCAAATGGCGGAGGATTTGGAGGAAAAGAAGATTTAAGTGTTCAGGGTCATGTTTCTTTGTTTGCTTTTTTACTGAATAAACCGGTTAAACTAACACTTTCGCGAAGTGAATCTATCAAGCTTCATCCCAAACGGCATCCCGTTTTTATGGATATGAAAGTTGCTGCTGATGAAAACGGCAAACTGACTGCGTTGAAATTACGTGCAATTGGTGACACAGGAGCTTATGCTTCTGTTGGCGATAAAGTTCTTGAGCGTGTAGCAGGTCATGCTGCCGGAGGATATTATATTCCGGCTATTGATATTGAAGCAAAAACTGTTTACACAAATAATATTCCCTGTGGTGCTATGCGAGGGTTTGGAGCCAATCAGGTTACCTTTGCTCTGGAAGTTTGCCTTGATGATATTTGCAAGCAAGCCGGGTTCGACCGTTGGCAATTTCGTTATGATAATGCACTTGTGGATGGATTACGGACTTCAACAGGACAAAAAGTTACCGGTGTTGGAATACGAGCTTGTCTCGAAGCTGTGAAAGAAGATTTCAAAAACGCAAAATATGCAGGAATAGCTTGCGGCATCAAAAATTCAGGTGTTGGAAACGGAATGATTGATGATTCAAAAGTGAAAATTAAAATTGTTTCAGAAAATAAAGTTGTTCTTTCACACGGCTGGACTGAAATGGGACAAGGTGTTCATAATATGGCTCTGCAAGTTCTTTGTCAGGAAACCGGAATAAATCCCGAAATTATTGAAGTTATCGTTGACACCGAAGACCAGATAAAAACAGGAATGACTACTTCCTCGCGGGCTACAGCTTTGGTGGGTCTTGCAATAATTAATTCTGCAAAATCCTTAAAAGAAGATTTAAAAACTAAATCTTTAAATCAGTTAAGCGGAAAAACTTATCAGGGTGAGTTTGTTTGCGACTGGACAAGCAAACCCGGTGCTGATGTTAAAGACCCTGTAATTCATTATTCTTATGGTTATGCCGCACAGGTTTGTATTTTGGATGATAATGGAAATATTGAAAAGATAATAGCTGCTCACGATGCCGGAAAAATAATGAATCCAATGCTTTTTGAAGGACAAATTCAGGGAGCTGTTCACATGGGATTGGGTTATGCCCTGACTGAAGACTTGCCAATGAAAGACGGATATTTATTAAGTGAGAAATATCGTGATTTGGGAATTTTACGAGCACACCAAACGCCGGAAATAATTGTAAAAGGCGTAGAAGTGAAAGACCCCGTTGGTCCTTATGGCGCAAAAGGCATTGGCGAAATCGGACTTGTTCCAACAGCCGGAGCTATTGCAAATGCTTTTTGTAAATTTGATGGAAAGCAGAAATTTAAACTTCCGATGAAAAAAGGAAAAAAATAATTGCTTTATATCTATTAATTTTCTGAAATTCTAAAAAATCAAATAATCTAACCTAATTTTTATAAATTTGTATTTTAAGTAAAAACCAAATGAGCAAAAAGAAATTAACAATAAAGAACTTAATAAGATTAGCAAATCAAATTCTTGATAATCCACCAAATTTAGGATACTTAACAATTTCAAACGCATTGCAATGGAGATT
>JAIORY010000199.1 GCA_021107915.1 Bacteroidales bacterium
ACGGCTGGTTGGAAAATGTGATGCACAAAAGCGAAAATCATAAATCGGATGATAGGTTTTAGAAAAGAAATTTAAAATTTAAAATTATAAATGCAGAATGTAGAATAAGAAAAAGCCACAGATTCACAGATTTGGAATTTTAGATTTTAAAATGCACTTTCAGCGCATTTTAAAATACAATTGGTATTATTTTAGGACGAGTTACTTCCGAATACGTTCTTTCTCCAATTCTTCCTTTGTCCAAATATCATCTTTATTTTTACAATAATCAACAAAAGCACAATCAGGACACCAGCCGCTGCAAAAGTCAATTGTCCAACCTGACATTGCATAAAAACCTTCTTTAAAATGTTCTCGTAATTCTTTGTATGCAAGCTTTACAGGAACTCCATCTCCGGGAAAACTTACATCAGTTCCATTTGCAGATAAAGAATTTAACATTGCTTCTAATAATCTTTCAACTTGTTTATCAGTCATTTTATCAGCAGGAGGCAATTCATCATAACTCACTCCAGCTTTTTCTTTTGAATCAACAAGTTCTCCCTTTTCAAATTCAAGCATATACTCTTCAAATTCTTCATAAGAATCACCAATTTCAGGTTCAGGCTCTGCCAGAGATTCTGATAAATTAAAGTCTTCTATTAGTTGTTTGATGTATCTGTCCATACATTTGTTTATTATGAAATTATTCTTTTTTCTTAAAATTTAGAACCAAACGCTCATCAGCTTGTAGGATTTTTTTTAGCTTGGTCATAATAACTAATTCTTGTGCATTAATTTTCCGAATTTTCACAATTTGAGTTTCAAAAGTTCCATCATTGTTTTTATGAGTAAGAATCACCTTTCTCTTGTTTTTAATAATATATGCTCTAGTATAAGAAGAATTAACACTGGCTCTTTTTTTTCTACCCATTTGATATACTCTGTAAATTACAACACTATCTTCAGTTACTTTCAATTGAAATTTAATATCATCCACATACTCTGTTTCCCATTTGCCAAGTAATAATTCCTTAGTATTATTTTGACTCAAACATAATGATGTTGTTGCAAAACTTAATAATATTAAAACATAAACTCTTTTCATAATGATTAGCTTTTGTTTATTAATAATAATTTAAACTCTTTTAAAGGAATATATTATTCTATTCTTTCCCATTGGCCATTTTTTTTCGATTAATTTAATAATTAAAATATTATTATCTAACTCTTTAATCTTTACAGTCTTTTTTAAATCATTTCCCTTCATATCTTTATTATAAATAATAATAATTTTTTTTGCTTTAATAAATTTGTAATCTCCTGAGTAAATTTCTGGAATTCTTCTAAAAATAGACGGTCTTGAATGCTTCCAAGTATTTGCATTAACTTCCAAAGTATGAGTTCTCCCTTTTGCATCAATATGTTGCCAATTACCAATTAGCTTTTCTTGAATTTCATTTTGTCCGAATATTGCACAACTAAACAAAGCAAGTACAATCATTACTAAATGTCTTTTTTTCATATCTTGTTATTTTTAGGTAAATAATTCTATTTAATTATTTATTTCTCCCCATATTTAATTTCTTCCTCTGCTGCCATACTCGCAACACATTCAGTTTGTGGTAATTCTTTCACTTCCTTTTTATCTTCAAACACCTCCCTAAGTACAGCCTTCATTAATTTCTCTATTTGCTCTTTGCTTTCTTTTACTCCATTCTCCAACTTATCACATAAAGCCATTAATGTATTTACTTTTTCTACTATGGCTTTTTGTTCTTCTAAGGGAGGAAATGGAAATGGTGTTTGAAAAACATAATCCTTAGGGACTCTTTGCTGACCTGCTGTACCTGTCATATTTTGAACACCTTTTTGTAAGAAAGATGGAGTTTTGAAGAATATGTATACGTAATCTGGTGATAAGTAAGTTTTATATGTTCTATACACCAATAATTCTGTTGTTCCAGCACCAGAATTATTTTTTAAATCCTTCATAATACCAGCTTTTGAATTTTGAAAACAAGGAGTTATTTTTGCAATAACAACATCATCATTAGCAAAATGAGTAAAGCCTTTTTTGATTTCTTTCCACTTTCTTATTTCAAATTTAGGCTGTATTCCGTATTCCTGACTAACCAACTTCATCGGTATGAATGAAACATCTGTATGATCTTCGATATTATTTTTTGGATTTATCAATCCAATACTTTGCAACCTACACCAAACCCATCCATCCGGTAATTTATAAGGAATATCATCTTTAGTAATAGGTGGTAATGGTTTTTCCTTTTTAATTTTCTTTTCCTTTATTAATTGCTCTTTTTCGGTTTTTATTTTTTCCAGAAGTTTTTCTGCAGGTTCAAGATTAGGGTGGAATTTTCGCCATTTTTCAGTGAGTTTGCCTTGCACAGCTAATTGCAATATTGTTTCGCGCAGTTTTTTTATGTTTTTTTCTTCATTAAAAAATGGATGAAAATTTTCTTTTAGAAAATCCCACTCTTTTTTATAGTCTCCATTATTTAATTTATCCAGAGCAGAAATTGCAAATTTCTCTTTTAATTGAATCCTTTCTTCAGTTAATTTTTCTAATTGCTCAACTTCTTTAAAAAGTTGCTCTACTATAGAAACTATGGTATGCTGTTCGGAGATTGGGGGAATTGGCACCTTGAGACTTTGAATCTTACCTTTATTTAGTGTATTACCCATAAGTGCTGATACTTGTGTCCCCCAGTTTGAAATTATTGGAAGAAACAAAAATAGAAATTGTTTAGTAACATTATCATTAGGATAAATTGAAATTATTGCTTCATTGTGACAGGCATCAACTTTTAAAATTGATGTTTTTCCAATTGTTAATTTAAAACTCATTAATAATGTACCTTCTCTAACTTTTGTCTTATTAAAAAAGTTTTGTAACGCAAGAGTACTTATTTTCTTTTTTGTATTTGAAATAAACCCATGAGTTGTCATATCAGCTATACTTACCCAAGGAATTTCACCATCCCAATATTCCATTTCTTTAGAAGGTGGAGTTTTACCCATTCTAAAAACACAAATATTATTAAACTTATCCCAATACCAAGACTCAGGTAAACTGTAATAACCATCAACAATATTATTTTTATTGTTAAATTGGTTCTTTTCTCTAAAGTTTTTTGAGAGTTTACCTTGTAAAGCTAATTGCAGTATTAATCCCTTTAGCTCCTTTGCATTTTTAGGGTGCAAACTTAATTCATGAAAATGTTCTAATAATTTCATATTATTTCAGAGCTTGGGTTAAAACTTTTACAATTTCGTCTTGTATAGTCGAAATTTTGCTTTCCGTTTTTCTGTACTTTTCTAAAAGTTCAGTTGGGCTAGCTAAATCATCGGCTTCTTTAAAAGGATTTTTTATATCTAAATTAAAATTACGTTTTATAATTTCATCAACTCCAACTTTCCATGCATAGCGGTTTTCTTCACGCTTTTCCCACCAAGCTTTTTCTAAATCAAACTCTTTTATATTTATTGGTTTGCCTTTATTATAGCTTTTCACTCCTTTAGGATAAGGGTGTTCAAAATACCAAATGTCTTTTGTAGGACTTCCTTTTTCAAAAAACAAAAGATTTGTTTTAATTCCGGTATAAGGATTAAAAACTCCATTTGGCAATCGCACAATTGTATGCAAATTGCATCTTGTGAGCAGTTCTTCTTTTATGCGAGTTTTCACACCTTCGCCAAATAAAGTGCCATCGGGCAAAACTACTGCAGCCCGTCCACCACTTTTTAAAATCTTCATAATAAGAGCAAGAAAAAGATCGGCAGTTTCTTTGGTTCTAAACTTTTGTGGGAAATTAGTTTCGGTACCATCTTCTTCAACACCGCCAAATGGCGGATTAGTTAAAACTATATCAACTTTATCTGAGCTTCCCCAATCGCTATATGGTTTGTTCAGGTAATTGTCTCTACGCACGGCAGGAACATCAAAACCATGCAACATAAGATTTGTGGTGCAAAGCAAATGTGGCAAAGGCTTTTTTTCTACTCCTTTAATAGCCAATTGCAATTGATTTCTTTGGGCAGGATTTTTTACTTGTTTTCGCATATGCTCAATGCTGCAAGTAAGAAAACCACCTGTTCCGCATGCAGGATCTAAAACAGTTTCGCCCAATTGTGGGTTCACCATATCAACCATAAATTGTGTTACAGCCCTTGGTGTGTAATATTCACCTGCCGAGCCAGCCGATTGCAGTTCTTTTAAAATAGTTTCGTAAATATCATTAAACAGATGTCGCTCTTCAGAAATATTAAAGTCGATTTTATTAATCTGGTTTATCACCTGTCGGAACAAAGTTCCGTTTTTCATATAATTATAAGTTCCATCAAAAACCGAACGGATAATTTTTGCTTGTGGGCTAATGCTAATATCGAGTTCTTTTAAAGCAGGGAATAATTTATTGTCGATAAAATTCATAAGATTATCACCTGTGAGACCTTCATCGTCGGCAGCCCAGCTTTGCCATTTTAAATTTTCAGGAATCGGGCTTTCATAATCATCAATAGTGATTTCCCATTCTTCTTCCTTGTCTGCAAAAATTTTCATAAAAAGCATCCACACCATTTGAGAGATACGTTGTGCATCACCGTCAACTCCTGTGTCTTTACGCATTATATCACGAATGCCTTTAATATTTGTTGTTATATTGCTCATTGATTTAAGTTTTCTTTTTCGCTTTTTAAAAAGTGCTCTAACTGTTCTGTGCTTGGTAATTTTGTTTGATACTGACTAACAAATAAGTTTTTATCCATTCCTCCAAGTGCATATTCTACTAATTCTTTGTTTTTATTTGTACATAATAGAATTCCAATCGGATGATTATCGTTTTCTGTTTTGATATTCTTTTTATAATAATTCAAATAAGTGTTTAACTGTCCGGCATGTTGATGAGAAAAAGCATCAACTTTTAGTTCGATAATAACATGGCATTTAAGAATTCGATGGTAAAACACCAAATCGATAAAATAATATTCGCCACCAATAATAATTTTTTTCTGTTGTGCTTCAAAACAAAAACCATGACCAAGTTCAAGCATAAAGCTTTTAAGATGGTTCAGAAGAGCTTTCTCTAAATCAGATTCGGAAGCAAGTGTTTCGTCAGATAAACCCAAAAAGTCAAACACAAAAGGAGTTTTGATAATTTCATCAGTTGAAATCTTTTGAGAATTTAGATGAAGTAATTTGGTTAATTTTTCAGGATTAGAAGTGTTTGCTGAACGTTCAAAGGATAAACTATTAATTTGTTTTTTTAACTCACGCACCGACCATGTTCCTTTGATACATTCAATTTCATAATAATTTCTTTTAAGAGAATCCTTAATTTTTACTAATTCTACGAAATGAGAGAATGACAAATTGTTCAAAAGTAGTTCAGGTGCTATAGTAGTATCATTTAATTTAACTTCTGGAATATTATCAGGGATTTTTATTAATTCGTCAGACAATGTCTGACCAATTAAGTTTGTGTTGTTTTCAAAAAGGTCAGACACTGTCTGACTTATTTCAGGATAAGCTAAATAGAATTGTCGAAAAAGCTTAAGGTTTGTTGTAGATAGCCCTTTAATACTTAATTTTTTAGATAATTCATCGACTAAATTCTCACCATAGTTAGCACGGTCTGCGCCCATTTGTTCGTATTCAACAATATAGTATCCAATTAGCCAATTTCTGAGTGACAGGAATTTATCAATTGATTTAGAAACGAATCCTTTGAAAAAAGTATCGGTTTTGCTAATCTGATTAATAAGAATCTTGAAATCCATTTTAGGCTGTTTTATAAATTTCGATTTCTAATTCGCTAATTGCATTTTCAAAATCTTTTTTCTTGCCAAAAGCTCTTACTAATTCCACAGGAGAACCCATATCGCTTAAAGGGCTAACTTTTAAAACGGAGCCAGTTTCAATTGAAACTATTCCTTCCTGTTCATATTTGTCGAGTAAGCTACTCAATACTTTTTGAGCTTGTTCGCCATATTTAGCAAAGTAGTTTCGTTTACGAACATTATTAGCTCTTTCTTTTCGAGTAAGTGGTGGTTGGTCAAAAGCAACATGACAAATCAAATCGAAGGCATCCATATCTTTTCCTACATCTTCTTTCAAAGCTTCCAAAAGCACTCCATTTTCGGCTAATTCTCTAAAGAGTTCTTCTTTCTTTTGAGTGTTATTCCACTTTTGAATAAAACTATCTAAGCTGCTGTATTCTTTTTTTAGATTATTTCTTGTATAATCTTTTAACGATTCAGTTATGAGTTTACCATTTGCACCATAATACTGTACTCTTTCGTGTGATACTGATACAGGTATTTTGTTTACATAGTATTTTTTAGGCTCAAAATTTTCTTCATCTTCTTCAATTGAAATATCAGGAGTTTCAGGCATATCTTCGGTTTCAATTTCTACATCAGGAGGCACAACTGTTTCTCCTTCTTCGGGTTCGTAAATTTGAACTGGGTCTCCATCAAAATCAGGGTCTGCAAAAAGATTAGTTGCTTTTCTGAAATCCATTATAGTAAAATATACTTTTCCATCAGCTTCACGAATACGAGTTCCTCTTCCAATAATTTGTTTGAACTCAGTCATTGAGTTAATATTACTTTCAAGCACAATCAATTTTACCATTTTGGTATCGATGCCGGTTGTAAGCATTTTCGAAGTTGTAGCTATTACAGGAAATCGTTCTTCAACATCTGTAAAATTATCTAACTCCTTTTTTCCAACTTCATCATCTCCCGTTATTTTTACTACATAATATTGATTCTTTGCAACCAAATCAGCATTTTCATTTATTAATGCCTGTCGCATTCGGTTTGCATGGTCTATGTCAACACAAAAAACAATGGTCTTTGCATAACGATCAGTCGACTTTAAATACTCAGTAATTTTTTTAGCAATCAATTGTGTTCTTTCGTCAATCACCAGTTTTCGGTCGTAGTCTTTAAGATTGTAGATTCTATCTTCAACTTCATTTCCGTGTTTGTCTTGCAAACCTTTAGTTGGTCGCCAGCCTTCGTCAACAGTTGTAGAAACCCGAACAACTTTATAAGGAGCAAGGAAACCATCTTCAATTCCTTGTTTTAAGGAATAGGTATATATCGGCTCACCAAAATATGAGATATTGGAAATATCTTTAGTTTCTCGGGGTGTTGCAGTCATACCAATTTGAGTTGCTGAATTGAAATAAGTAAGAACATCTCTCCATGCTGATGCTTCGTTTGCGCTTCCACGATGACACTCATCTATAATAACTAAATCGAAAAAATCCTGACTAAATTCTTTGTATGCGTTTTTTAACTCATCATTACTTGTCAATCCTTGATATAATGCAAAATAAATCTGGTAAGATTTATCAATTTTACGATGTTTGATAATATGCATGATTTCATTTCCAAAATGAGAAAAATCACCAGTTTTAGTTTGTGTTAAAAGTGCATTTCTATCAGCTAAAAACAGGATTCGTTTTTTTACTCCAGCTTTCCATAATCGCCAAATGATGTTAAAAGCAGTATAAGTTTTACCAGTTCCTGTAGCCATTACTAATAGAATTTTATTCTGTCCTTTAGCAATTGCTTCAACAGTTCGGTTAATTGCATTTTGTTGGTAATATCTAGGACTCATTCCGCTATCATCAATATGATAATCCTGTTCTACAATTTTTACTTCTTCCTGACTTATAATATTTTTATTGTTTAGATATTTCTGCCATAAAACATTGGGGGCAGGAAATTCATCCAAAGAAATTTCTTTTTCTAATTGTCCCTCAGAAATTGTTTTATCGTGAAAAACAAAAGAATCGCCATTTGAAGTAAAAACGAAAGGGATGTGTAAAATATCTGCATATTCTAATGCTTGTTGCATTCCAGACCCAACTGAATGATTATTATCTTTTGCTTCAATAATTGCAATAGGGACATTTGGTTTGTAATAGAGAATATAATCAGCACGTTTTCTTTTACCTCTTGTATGCAGTTTTCCTTGAACAATAATTCGTCCATCAGTAAAAAAAACTTCTTCGCGTATCTGCTTTTTGTTATTCCATCCTGCATTTATAATTGAGGGCATGATATACTTTGTACAAATGTCGCGTTCTGTTAGATTTTTTTTGTTTTGCATCTAGTTAATTGTAATTATTATTAACTTTTAGATTTATTGAAGAAGCTCAAAATTAGCAAAATTTAAACACAAAACAGTAATATAATAATATAATTTAAAAGAATATTTTAGATTTGTAGTATGATTATATCTGCTTGTTTTATTGTTTAAAATCAAAGGAAACTCAGGTGAGATAAACAAAAATGACAATAGTGCAGCGCACAAACCCGCCAAGCGCTTCAAAAGCGCTAGGCGGATGAGCGGTGTAAATTATTCAACATTTTTCATTCAAATTTTTACATTCTAAATTATTGAAAAAAAGAAATGTAGAATGTAGAATATAGAACGAAAAAATCCTCCCGTACGGGAGGATTACAATTGTATCCATAATCAAGAAACCAGAACCATCTATTCCATTCTCCTCACCACATCTTCAATCACCTTCGGAAAATGCTCATATTCCAGCTTATGAATTTTTTGAGCAATTGAATCCGGGGTATCATCATTTTCAATATTAAATTTTGTCTGGAAAATTATTTTCCCTTCATCATATTTTTCATTTACAAAATGAATCGAAATTCCGGTTTCTGTTTCTTTATTTTCGATAACAGCTTTATGAACCTTATCACCATACATTCCTTTTCCGCCAAACTTAGGAAGAAGAGCAGGATGAATATTGATAATCCGGTTATGAAATTTTTTAAGAATATTTACCGGAACAAGCCACAAAAAACCCGCTAAAACAATAAAGTCAATTTCACGTGAAATTAAAATATCAAAAACTTTATCTGAATTATAAAAATCATCCCTATCAAAAACAATTGACGGAACATCTAATTTTTTTGCACGTTCCAGAACATAAGCATCTTTTTTATTAGATAAGATAAGTGTTATCTCAACATTATCATTATCACTAAAATATTCGGTTATACGTTGAGCATTAGTGCCGCTACCGGAAGCAAAAATCGCAATCTTTTTCATATTTTTGTTTTTCAATTATTTCCTCAAAAATTAAACTTTTTTAAACATCTTTTGGGAAACTAACTCCAAAATTAGTATCTTTCCGAAAAATTATGATTTTTAATTTTAATGTTTTTTATCAGAACAGCGTATAATGTTGTATTTTAATTATTTAGTGTTTTGTATGTTTAAATAAATAATTTTTTCTTTGCTTTTATTTGATTAAATTCATTTCTTTGCAACTTGTTAAACCAAAAATAAAACAATTATGTCAGACATTGCAACAAGAGTAAAAGCTATCATCGTTGATAAGCTTGGCGTTGATGAAGGTGAAGTTACACCAGAAGCTAGTTTCACTAACGATTTAGGCGCAGATTCACTTGATACTGTGGAATTAATTATGGAATTCGAAAAAGAATTCAATATTGCTATTCCTGATGATCAGGCTGAGAAAATCGCTTCAGTAGGTGAAGCAATTTCATACATTGAAAATAACGCATAAAACAAAAATTTCATTTTAATATGGAGTTAAAAAGAGTAGTTATTACAGGTCTTGGCGCACTAACTCCCTTGGGAAATACCGTTGACGAATTATGGGACGGATTGATCAATGGAGTTAGCAGTGCTGATACCATAACAAATTTTGATGCCACAGACTTCAAAACGCAAATTGCGTGTGAGTTAAAAAACTTTAATCCTTTAGACCACTTTGATCGCAAGGAAGCAAGAAAATACGATCCTTATGCACAATTTGCATTAGTTGCCGCTGATGAAGCTATCAGAAATTCTGGTCTTGATCTGGAAAAAGTAAACGGCGACAGAGCCGGAGTTATCTGGGCATCAGGAATTGGAGGATTAATCACTTTTACAAATCAAATTAGTGATTATGCTAGAAGTAGCATTGGCGGTCCTCCAAGGTTTAATCCGTTTTTTATACCAAAGATGATCGCAGATATAGCTGCCGGTCATATTTCGATAAAATATGGTTTCAGAGGTCCAAATTATGCTACTGTTTCTGCATGTGCTTCTTCTGCAAATGCACTTGTCGATGCATATAATTATATCCGTCTCAACAAGGCAGATATCTTTATTACCGGAGGTTCTGAAGCTGCAATTTGCGAATCAGGTATAGGTGGTTTTAATGCAATGCATGCAATTTCCACAAGAAACGATGATCCAAAAACAGCATCCCGACCATTTGATAAAGACCGTGATGGTTTTATTCTTGGAGAAGGAGGTTGTGGTCTTATTTTTGAAGAACTTGAACATGCACTTAATCGTGGAGCAAATATTATTGCAGAGGTTGCAGGTGGAGGTCTTTCAGGAGATGCTTATCACATGACAGCTCCTCACCCTGAAGGGAAAGGTGCAATAAACTCAATGAGAGCAGCTATAGAAGATGCCGGAATAAAACCCGAAGATATTGACCATATCAACACTCATGGAACTTCAACTCCGGTTGGAGATATTGCCGAACCAAAAGCTATCGTTACTCTTTTCGGAAATCATGCTTATAAGATTAATATCAACTCGACCAAATCAATGACCGGTCACATGTTGGGTGCTGCCGGTGCTATAGAAGCTATTGCAACTGCACTTACAGTTAAAAATGATATTATTCCTCCTACAATTAACCATTTTACTGATGATCCTAATATTGATAACAAATTAAATTTTACATATCATAATACTGTGAAAAGAGTTGTCAACTATGCATTAAGTAATACTTTTGGTTTTGGTGGACATAATGCTTCAATAGTATTAAAAAAATTCGTTAAATAAAATTTGAATTTGTTTTTCATTAATTCTATTAAACCTCTTTTTTCTTCTGAAAAAGAACTTATTTATTCCATAAAAAATATTTTGGGATTTTATCCGGGAAATATATTTTTATACCGTCTTGCTTTTCGTCATAAATCAGTTGCTCAAAAAATATCAAATGGTGTAAAACATAGTAACGAAAGACTCGAATATCTCGGTGATGCTGTTTTAGGATCAGTTGTTGCTGACTTTCTCTTTAAAAAATTTCCCTATAATGATGAAGGATTCCTTACCGGGATGAGATCAAAAATTGTTAGCCGCTCTACATTAAATAAGCTTTCATTTAAACTGGGCATCCATAAATTGATTCAATCAAATGGGGAATCAAAAAACCTGGCTAAATCAATGAAAGGAGATGCTTTTGAAGCATTGATAGGAGCTATTTATCTTGACAAAGGATATAATTTTACTAAAAAGGTTATCATTAACCGTATTATCAAAATTCATTTTGATATTGAGGAACTTGTAAAACTTGACGTCAATGCAAAAAGCAGTTTGATAGAATGGGTTCAAAAAGAAAAACAATCTATCGAATTTAATGTTATTAATGAAATTGGAGAAGGATATAGAAAATTATATGTAGTTGAAATTGTTATTAATAAGAAACCTATAAGTAAAGCACAAGATTTTTCAATTAAAGGTGCAGAAAGATTAGCCTCTGAAAAGGCTTTAGCAATTATTCTTCCTGATGAAAAATAAATTAAAAATAGAATTTGATTTACAATCAGAATATACTTTGATTGGTATTTCCTGCCAATTAAAAGATTACCGTCTTGCTTTTTATATCAATAATGATTTAAAATTAAATCTTAAAAGGATGGGAGACCTGTTTATTGCAAACAAACAAAATAATCAGGAAAATAAATTTTCATTTTATTATTGTTTTGATGAAGAATTTCATCACACTTATTCTCTTATTTCCAATCAGAATCAAAATGGCAAGCTACTTTCTACAGTAAAGCAAATTGATTGTTTTTTCATTATTAAAGATCACATCAAAACCGAACAAAAACAGCATTTCATAAGCTCTATCCGAAAAATCAAAAATGTTATTGGTACCTACGAACTGGATATTAAAAAAATCAAAAATGCAGACCTTATGCTTTCCGACATGGAAATCCATATCACTGAAATACTGCGCAAGAAAAAAGAGGAGTTAAAGAAGAGAGTTGAATAATACCGATTACTAATCAAAATGCGCTTTAAGTTCGTTTCACTTCTTAAAGCACTTTGATTATGTATCGGC
>JAIORY010000144.1 GCA_021107915.1 Bacteroidales bacterium
AAACGTAAATGTGCTTCCTTTTCCTTCTGTACTTTCAACAGAAATAGTTCCATTATTTTTTTCAACAAACTCTTTACATAAGATTAATCCCAATCCGGTTCCCTTTTCATTAGCTGTTCCTGTTGTCGAAATATTTGAATCAATTTTAAATAGTTTATCAATATCTTCTTCTCTGATACCTACCCCTGTATCTGTTATATTTATTTGTACACGATCTTCAAGCTTTCTTGCTTTAATGTAAACAGCACCATTTTCTTCTGTGAACTTTAGAGCATTTGTGAGAAGATTTCTTAAAATAGTAGAGATCATATTTTTATCGGCATAAACTGTTGTGTTTGGTAAGATACCCGAAAATATTTTTATATTTTTCTCTTTTGCTTTACTTTTTATCAAATCAAGATTTGTGTTAACAATATCAATTAGTTTAAAATAATCAGGTTCGAAATTGATTCTGTTCATTTGGCTTCTTGACCATTGCAATAAATTTTCGAGAAGCTCAAAGCTGTTATTTGAAGCTTCAAATATTTCCTGAGCCATAATATAGATTTCATCTGAATTAAGACTTTCATACTCATTTACCAATAATTCAGAGAAACCTAATATTACATTGAATGGATTTTTTAAATCATGGGCAATGATTGAGAAAAATTTATCTTTTGTTAAGTTAAGTTCATGCAGTTCTTCAGTAGTTTTAATTAGTTTATTTTCTGTTTCTTTACGTTTCGTAATATCTCTCATTGCTCCCTGAATAGCAGGTTTGCCCTGGTATGTGATACTGTTTCCAAGACTTTCGACATTGAATTTTGTGCCGTCCTTTCTCAATCCAATATACTCATAATGCACGGTTTGATTATGATTTGAAAGTCTTTCTTCGATTTTTTGTTTTACCAGTTCTTTGCTTTCATGCGAAATAAATTTATTGATGTCAATACCTTTTAATTCACTCGGGTTTTTATACCCATACATATTGGCCATAATCTGATTACAGAAAAGGATATTATCATTTTGTACTATATAAATGCCTTCAAGCGAATTATCAATAATCGAACGGTATTTCCTTTCGCTTTCTTCAAGTTTAACCTGAGAGCTGATTTGTGATAATTTTATGTTAATAATATCAGCTAATTCTCTTAAAATATCTTTTTCTGTTTTTGACCATTTTCTATCAGTCCGGCAATTCTCAAATGATAATAATCCTTTTGGATTATCCGGTTCTCCCAGTCTTATAACCAGATAATTTTTTAAATCATATTTTTTAAAATGAAATTTTACATAAGCTTTAATAATTTGTTTTATGACCGGGATTTTATTAAATTTATCAATGTCAGCCGGAATTTCAACATATTTTTTATTTATGAAATGCTTTGCTATCTCATTAGAAATTGTTGAACCCATTGTTGATTTAATGTCTTTATTCAGCCATTGATTGATAACAAAAAAATCTGAGTTATAATTTTTTTGTTCAAAATATGATGCACGACTGAAGTTTAGTGTAGTACCGATTATTTTAAGTAATTCATCAATAAATTTATCTTTATCGGGGATAGAAATTTTAACAGCTTGTTTCCATGTTTGCGAACGTAATAAATTTAATTTATTTTGCTCAATTACCTTCTTTTCAGATATTTTCTCTTCAGTAATATCAAATAGATGAACAATAGTTTGAAATTTTCCTTCCGTATTTTTTACTATGGAAGCACTAATTTGGAAAAGCCTTTTTTCTCCATCTTTTCTGATAATATAAATTTGATATTTAGAGGGAATATCTTCTCCCTTTTGTCGTAATTGATATTTTTCAATAACCTCATCTCTGCTTTCTTTGGCAAGATAATTAAAGAATTTGCTGTTCAGCAATTCATCATTTGAATATCCTAAAATTTCAGAAAGAATTTGATTAGCGTAAATTATATCAAATTTATCATCAATAATTATTATTCCAATAAGTGAACTTTCTACTACAGATTGATATAATTCCCTGCTTTCTGAAAACTTAGTATTGCTGATATTTTCAGTATAAATATTCTTTTCGGATTTCTTTTTTTTCACAACTATATTCTGTTAACTTTTTATTACAGAAAAAAGTATAATAAAAAATTGATTTTTTTTATTTCAATATAATTTTGGTTGACAAAAGTATGAATAAAAACAATAAACCTAATTTGTTTTTTTGAGGCACTAAACAGTAAAGGAGTAATGGATTCCCTTGATTTACCTTACCCCCCTATTTCCCACAAAATCAAATAATATTATTTGTCAAGTCTGTTTAAATAAATCAATATTAATTTAATACTAATTATTTATATTTCTGATAAAGGATGTCTTTTAGTCTCACCACGTATTGCAAGAATTTCAGATGCAATCTCTTCAATTGGCTTACTCGTTACTTTAATAATTGACCATTTAGGATTTCTAAAAAAATAGTTATTTGCGAAAGCGACCTCACGTTTAACAAAATCATAAGATGCGTAATTACCTGTTTGCTTTCCAAGGTGTTCCTCTCTGAATTTTCTAAGAGTTGACAGATGATGTGGACTGGTTGTTAGACAAAATATTTTTTCGGGAGGGAGCTTAAGTAAATTTTCAGGAGGTTTTAAATTATAAACAATTGGAACATTCGCAACAAACCAGCCTTTAAATGCCAGATAAATACTTAGTGGAGTTTTAAAAGTACGCGAAACGCCTAATAATATTATTTCGGCTTTGTCAAGTTGTTCTTCTCGCAAACCGTCATCATGGTTAAAAGCAAATTGCATAGTATCAATACGATCAAAATATTCTTTGTTTAATTGACGAAAAAGTCCGGGTTTTTCAGAAGGAGAATTTGCAAGCTGATATGATAGTCTTGATAATAATGAACCCATTAAATCAATTGTTTCTACATTGTTTTTTCTGCCGTTTCGGGTTAATGAATTGCGAATTTCTTCTTTAACAAGTGTGTGAACAATTATTGCTTTTATCTCTTTTGCTTCTTTAATTGCATCATAAACTTGCTGTTTTGTTCTTACTTCCTGATGAAAGATAATATTTGTTTCTATCCCAGGAAATTGTGTTAACGCTGCTTTCAATGCCTGTTGCGCCGTATGTCCTGTTCCATCTGAAACTATAACAATTGGATACATGTTTTTGTTTTTTTGCATGACAAGATACGAAATTGTTTTTGATTCTTGGCTAATGTGAATTGCATGGTTTTATTGTTGCATGGTTACATGGTTTCATTGTTCTGTCAATTACGACCAATTACAATAAATTACAACTAAATTACAACCAATTACTCTATCAACTATCCTTTCAATTTCTGAATAACAGAAATCGGATTATCGGAAGAAAAAACCGTATTTCCGGCTACGAGAATATCAGCTCCGGCTTTAAATAGTTTTGGGGCATTATCAAGATTTACTCCACCGTCAATTTGTATAAGTGTATTTGTGTTTTTTGAAATAATTATATTTTTTAATTTTTGTATTTTATCATAAGTGTTTTCGATAAATTTTTGTCCTCCAAACCCGGGATTAACCGACATGATTAAAATCATATCAACATCACAAATAATATCTTCGAGAAGCGAAATATTTGTATGAGGGTTAATAGCAACGCCTGCTTTTATCCCTAAATCTTTTAATGCCTGAATTGATCTATGCAAATGATTACTTGCTTCGTAATGAAAACTGATAATATCAGCACCGGCTTTTTTAAAATCAGAAAAATATTTATCAGGATCCGTAATCATCAGATGGACATCAAGTGGTTTTTTGGCATGTTTTTTAATATCACGAACTACAGGAATACCAAAAGAAATATTTGGAACAAATACTCCATCCATAATATCAAGGTGAAACCAATCAGCGTAACTTTTGTTAATCATTTCGATATCTTTTTTTAGATTCGAAAAATCTGCTGATAATATGGAAGGGGCTATCAAATGACTCATAATTTATTATTTATTTTTTGAATGACAAAAGTAAAGTATTTTTGAAACTATTTTGAATAAGGCAAATAAATAGTTATCTGAATTAAAAAATCCCCTTAAAAAATATTTTCTTAAGGGGATAAATTAAATTTGTTTATGTTATTATCTTTCTCGTGGTATTAATACTTTTCTCGATAATTTCATTTTTCCTGATCTTGGGTCTGTGCCAATCAGTTTTACTTCAATTTCTTCACCTTCTTTAAGAACGCTTTTAACATCTTTTAAATGTGACCACGTTATTTCCGAAATATGAAGTAATGCTTCTTTTCCTGGTAATATTTCGACAAATGCACCAAATTCAACGATTTTCTTTACTTTTCCTTTGTAAATTTCTCCAACTTCAGGAACAGTTGTAATCGCTTTAATTTTAGCTTTTACAGCTTCGATAGAAGCTTTATCATTAGAAATAATATCTATTATACCAAATTCGCCTTCTTCTTCAATTGAAATAGTTGCTCCGGTTTCTTTTTGCATTTCCTGAATAACTTTTCCGCCAGGTCCGATTACAGCTCCGATAAATTCCTTGGCAATTGTTATTTTCTCTATTCGAGGAACATGAGGTTTATAATCAGCATTTGGTTCTGAAATTGTTTTTGCCATTTCGCCAAGAATATGAATTCTACCTTTTCTTGCTTGCTCAAGAGCTTCTTCAAGAATTTCATAAGGCAAACCATCAACTTTAATATCCATTTGGCAGGCTGTGATACCATTTTCGGTACCTGTAACTTTAAAATCCATATCACCGAGGTGATCTTCATCTCCAAGGATGTCGGAAAGTATGGCATATTTTTTATTTCCAGGCTCGGTAATTAAACCCATTGCAATACCAGAAACAGGTTTTGAAATTTTTACACCTGCATCCATTAATGCTAATGTTCCGCCACAAACTGAAGCCATTGATGATGATCCGTTTGATTCGAGAATATCAGAAACTATTCTTATAGTATATGGGTTTTCGCTATTTCCGGGTATAACTTGTTTAAGTGCTCTCATTGCAAGATTTCCATGACCTACTTCGCGTCTGCTGGTACCTCTCATTGGTCGAGCTTCGCCTGTAGAAAACGGAGGAAAATTATAATGAAGTAAAAAATTACTATATCCCTCAAATACTGCACCATCAATCATTTGTTCATCTAATCTTGAGCCAAGTGTAACTGTTACCAGTGATTGCGTTTCGCCTCGTGTAAAAATTGCAGAACCATGTGCTGTTGGCAAATAATCCACTTCAGACCATATAGGGCGGATTTCATCAAGTTTTCTACCGTCAAGTCTTATTCTTTCGTTTAGGATGGAGCTTCTTACTGCTTCTTTTTCAACATCATGAAAATAACGATTGATCATTATTTCTTTTTCTTCAAGTTCTTCTTCAGAAAAAGTTTCTTTGAATTCATTTATTACAGCTTCAAAAGCATCATGTCTTTCATGTTTGTTGGTATTTCCCGATTTTGCAATTTCATTTACTTTATCAGAAGTGGCTTTAATAACCTTATCCCGAAGTTCATCATCATTATTTTCGTGATTGTACTCTCTTTTAATCTTAGATTTTTCAATCATCTCAGCGAGTTCCAACTGAACTTTACATTGATCTTTAATAGCTTCGTGAGCAACTTTAATAGCTTCGAGCATTACTGCTTCCGAAACTTCTTTCATTTCACCTTCTACCATTAAAATATTCTCCATAGAAGCAGCAACTATTAGTTCAAGTTCTGCTTCCTTTATTTGAGAGATTGAAGGATTAATAATAAATTCTTCATCTATTTTAATTACTCTCACTTCGGAAATTGGTCCGTTAAAAGGGATGTTGGAAACCGAAAGTGCAGATGATGCAGCAAGTGCAGCAAGTGCGTCAGGAGAAGCATCTTTTTCTGCTGAAATAAGTGTTATTAACATTTGAATTTCTGAGTGATAATCCTCAGGGAATAAAGGTCGTAAAGCTCTGTCAACTAATCTTGAGATAAGAATTTCATATTCTGAAGGACGGGCTTCGCGTTTAAAAAATCCACCAGGAAATTTTCCTGTAGCAGCATATTTTTCTTTATAATCTACTGATAATGGCAAAAAATCTGTGTTTTCTCTTGCTTCGATATTTGATACTACAGTTGCTAAAAGCATGGTTTCACCCATTTTAACAACAACTGATCCGTCAGCTTGCTTAGCAAGTTTACCGGTTTCAATTGAGATGGTTCTTCCATCTTTTAATTGAATTGATTTTGTAATTACTTGATTTGTCATATTATATTTAAAATGTTTTTGTCAAAATTAATAATTTGTGAATACAAAAAAAGGCAATTTCAGAATTGCCTTTTAATCTTTTCGAAAAGGAAAAAATCCTTTATTTTCTGATTCCTAATTTCTTAATTATAGCTCTGTATCTTTCGATATCTGTATGCTTTAAATAATCAAGAAGTCTTCTTCTTTTACTTACTAAACGAACAAGCGATCTTTGAGTAAAAAGATCCTTTTTGTTTATTTTTAAATGTTCTGTTAAATGTTTAACTCTTGCGGTAAAGAGTGCAATTTGACCTTCAGATGAACCGGTATCAAATTCTGATTTTCCATGCTCTTTAAAAATCTCTTTTTTGTTTTCTTGCGTTATGTACATACTGTTCTCGTAAATTTAAATTTTCTTGATTTTTGGGCTGCAAAAGTAGTATATTATTTTTGTTTAAACAAACATTTTGTTTTTATTATTTTTTGTTTTCAGTTTTTTAACTGATTTTGTAATTATCATGTAATGAAAAGGTGAATTTAATAATCAAAAATCCTTTCCTTTCATCATCTTATCCATAGCTTCTTGAAAAGCATCGGGATTGTGAGTTCCGAGAAGTATTTTTTTACCGTTTTTCAATATTAACTGCATTCCTATTTTCCCGCTTACATTATATGCTTTGCCTTTCTTTCTCGAACCTTTAATACCCCAGCCTCCATATTCTCCAACAGGATTATAAACCCGTATCTCATAACTATCAATATCTTTTGGAGTATGTTTTTTATATTTTCTATGAAAAGGAAAAAATTTATAATACAAAGCATCTTTCCTTACTTGCGTAATTAACATTGTTTTATAAAATAGAATTATTGGAAGTACAAATATTAATCCGATAAGTATCAGAGCAATATTTGAAGTAGGATTATTTCCAAATGGAATACCGCAACCAATTTGCTGAACCACACCCCATATCCAAATCAGAAGAGGTAAAATAATTATCGCCCAAAGCCATTTTTGAGTGAATCTTTGTTTTTCGGTAAAGTATATTCTTTTCATGACTTAAAATCTTTATTTGATTCAAAATTAGTTAATTTTACATTTTTACTTATCTATTTTAGATATTTTAATTATTATTTATGAATAGGGAAGAAGTAGTATTAGTTGATAAAAATGATAATCCTCTCGGGACAATGGAGAAAATGCAAGCTCATAAAATGGGGGTGCTTCACAGGGCTTTTTCTGTTTTTATATACAACTCAAAAGGGAAGATGATGATTCACAGGCGTGCTCTTTCAAAATATCACTCTTCGGGTTTATGGACTAATGCTTGTTGCAGTCATCCGCGAATAAATGAAACTGTAGAAGAAGCTGCTCACAGAAGATTAATGGAAGAAATGGGATTTGATTGCGAATTAAAAGAAGAACTTTCGTTTTTATACAAAGCCGATGTTGGTGATGGATTGATTGAGCATGAATTCGATCATGTTTTTGTTGGTGAATTTAACGGCAAGCCGGAAATTAACCCGGATGAAGTTGCAGAATGGAAGTTTATTAACTCTAAAATCCTTAAAGAAGAAATAAAAAACCATCCTGCGAAATTTACAGAATGGTTTAAGATTGCGTTTAAGAAAATGGACTGAAAGAAGAAGTCTGTTTTGAAATTATAAAAAACCAAGTGGGTTAATAGCGTTACAAACGCTAAAATATTTCGCACTTGTTACAAACGAGCGTGAGCTGGGCAATTATTTAGTTATAAATAACTGTTTTATGAAAAATTTAAATATAATAATGAGTATCGTATTTTGTTTTGTCTTATTTTCTTGTATTCAAAAAACTAATAAGAAAATTGATTCTGACAAAATCAAGGAACAGGTAAAATATGAAACAGGTATTGTTTTACCAGATTTTATCTTTCTACAAGAAGAAAAAAATCAAGCCATGGGAGATTACGCAGAGTCTATTGAGATAAAGTTTGATACTGTAAATTTTAATATTTTGCTTAAAAGGATTGAGAATAAAATTAAAAATGATAGTATAACTAAAATAGCGTTAGTAGATAGGAAAGGGTATCGTAACATGAGATGGGAAATTTATGAGTCAGGATACAAATTAGAGAATTTTTTTCCGAAAGCAACATACGTGTCAATTATTATGTGAATTTTAAAAATCAGACACTATTTTATATGTATGTGGAGGAATAAAATTACAGGGCAGCAATATTTATATTAAACCTGCCTTTTTAAGCAGTTCAAAAATCTGTTGTCTGGTAATATTTTCAAGTTGGCTTTTATCGTAAATAAAGACCAGATAAACTTCTTTTTCTTCAGTAACCAGATAAGTAATAATTCTTGCACCGCCAGATTTACCTTTGTCTTTAGAAGTTATTGCTAACCGGATTTTATGAATACCATATCCTAAGTGTATGCCGGAATCAGGTTCTTCTTTGAGTGTTTTGATAAGACCTTGCAGGTCTGCTTTTAGGGAAGGGTATTTTTTGTAAAGTTTCTTGAAAAACTTTTTAAAGTCAGGGGTTGGATATACACTATAGTTCATTCAAAAAATCTTTAGCCGATTGCTTTTCTATTTTACTTTCCTGCATCAATTTAACCTGATTCAGACTATTTTGCAGTTCGTCCAAAACCTTTTTGTTAACTTCAGGTACTTCCACGTAATCCAGTGTTTTAATAAATTCCAGAAACGCATGGAATTTATTGTCGTTAATATTTAAAGTCAGTTGCTTCATTTCCATTAATTTTTATTTGGTGTAAGCCTGTTTTATTTCGTTGTTTCTAATAGCTGTATTAATCATGAAAACTGTTTATTCTTAAATAGAATAAGAATTATACAAAAATACGTAATTTACCATAAAATAAACAGAAAATAATGACAAAAAAGAGAATATATTAATTTGTATTTCCTCTATTTCTCAAATGCCTTCTTAAAATCAGCACCCGAAGGATTCTGGAATATTTTAAGATCAAAATGCGGAATAATCGCAATAATGTGATCGAAAATATCTGCCTGAAGGTCTTCATAAATTGCCCATTCCTGGTTCTTGCTAAAAACATAAATTTCAATAGGAATGCCGTATTCCGTTGGCTGAAGATGTCGAACCAAAAAGGTCATATCCATGTTTATACGTGGATTATTCGAAAGGAATGATTTTAAATATTCTCTGAAAATCCCAAAATTTGTTTGTCTTCTTCCGTTAACTAATACCGAATTATCAACTTTGTGTTTAGCATTGTATTCCGAAATTTCTTTATCGCGCAAATCAACATATTTCGAAACAAACTGGTATTTTTTATATCGTTCGAGCATTTCAGGAGTGCAGAATTTCACACTTTGCATATCAATGTTTATCGAGCGTTTTATCCTTCGTCCACCTGATTCTTCCATGCCGCGCCAGTTCTTAAAATAATCAGTAACTAAAGCATAGGTGGGAACTGTAGTAATGGTTTTGTCCCAGTTCTGGACTTTTACTGTGGTGAGGGTAATATCTATTACATTTCCATCGGCACCGTATTTTGGCATTGATATCCAGTCGCCGATTTTTACCATTTCATTTGCCGAAAGCTGAATGCCACCAACAAGACCAAGTATCGAATCTTTGAAAACTAATATCAAAACAGCAGAGACAGTTCCCAATCCGACAAGCAATGCAGTTGGAGACTTCCCGATAAGGATTGAAATAATAAAAATACCTCCGATCACATAGAGTAAAATCAGAATTATTTGAATATATCCTTTTATTGGCTTTGATTTTGCGATTTCAAATTTCTGATAGATTTGATTTATTGCCTTTAAAAAAGATGAGAAAAACGATAAGGCAATAATTACAATGTAAACATTTAATACTAACTGAATAAATCCTGAAGTTACCGGATAGTTAGGAAGAACCAAAGGGGAAAGAAGATTAATGACTATTGCAGGTGCAAGATAAGCAAGACGATTGAAAACTTTTTTCTCAGCGAGAATATCATCCCAGTTGGTTTTTGATTTATTGACAACTAATTTAACAAAGTGTACTATAATTTTTTTAGTAATTAAAAAAACAATTATTGCCAAAATAAATACAAGTAGAAGAGCTGTATAGTCGGTAATAATTATTGAGGTTGCTTCATTGATGCCCAATGATAATAACCATTCGTTGATAATATCTCCAAAGTATTTAAACATAATTATTTAATTTTGAGATGAAATTGATTTTGTAAAATTAGTAATTATTATGCAACAAATCAGTACTTAGAATGACTATAATTTATAAATTCAAAATGACTAAAATCATTATTCATCATTCGGGGTTCGATATTCTATATTATTTTTTCCTTTTAACTTTAATCAATCCAAACTTTAGGCACTTATTTTTCAGGAGCAAACATTGGATCCCATGGAGGAAGTAATGTAGGTTCTTGTTTTAATATTTTCAATGTTTTTTTATCAATATATTTTTTATTGATAACAAGGCGGAACATGTATTCATCAAACCATTTGTCTGTCATTGTGAGATAGCCCTTGTTGCCGCTTTTTGCTCCCCATGAATTTTCGAGCAGCCATTTGTCAATATTGCCGTCTTTATCAATATTTACTCCTGACAAAGCCATGCCATGAGACGAACCGCTTTCGTGAGTTTGTATTCTCTCTGCTTTTGTCATCCCAAAAGTTACACCAAATAAATCGTTATAATTGTAGTTGTTTAAATCCAGAGTTCCATTATCGGTATTTAATTGTTTTCCAACATCACACGAAAAATACATGGCTTCATTATTAATAAGGGATTCTTTTGCGAATTTCTTAATGTCATCTGCCGGAAGGTTGATATATTTCCAATTGTATCCTTCGATAAGATTTCTGTCGAATTCAACTTCATAAAGTTTATAAAATGGTCGGGTTGGGTCATTCATAAACATCACATATTCATCAAGATTAACGCCAATAAACTCATCATAAAATTGTTTTGGTGTATAAGTTTTTTCTTCGCTGATTTCTTTATCAGTATTTTCATATTGCCACTTAAATTCTGTTGGTGGTTCGCCAAGAGTAAAAACGAGTATTTTGTAAATATCAGAAAGCATTTCGATTTTTGTTTCACGAATCTCGTTAAGGTCTTTTCCGTTTTTATACATTTCGCGTAATCTTACACCGTCTTCTCTGAGTTTTCGTTTTATCATTCTCGACATCCATGAAGTTTTTTTGCTTTGAAAAGTTTCTGGCATTGCTAACTTTGGAACTACTCCATATTTTTTAATTATTCCCGAAAAGGTAGTCCATTGCCCGCCATCATTTATTGGCCCTTTAAAAAACCAATCAACTGTACGATCGTCATTTGCCTTTTCTCTTGTTGAGATTATTCCTTCGAGAAAGAGGTTTGATTTTTCAAATTGATCCCAAAAAAATGAATAATTTTCTGAAAACTCAAATTCCTTAAGTTTTAGTTTGCTAATGATTATTGGTCGCAGGGTGTTTAAACCTGTAAATAGCCAGCATCTGCCGGTTGACTCCTGATTTGTAATGCCTTTTGTTTCTACTTTGTTTGAGAAAAAATGATTTACTTTCCCTGCATTCTCACGATTGACCGCAAGTTTTTTTATTTCATTATTAGATATTGCATTAATTAATGCGCGGGTTTCGGAATTGCTTTTTATCAAGCTTTTAATTTTTTGCAAATCTTCGGATTTTATCCTCCCATCTTTTTCGGATTGACTGTATCCTGAAATTGTGATTGCAGAAATTAAAATTGCTGTTAAAATTAATTTTAAATAGTTCATGTTTATTGATTTATGTTTGTTTTTATTTATAATTAAGTGCCTAAAGTTTTGAGTTTTGAAATCTAAAATCGTAAATCGTAAATCAAGATATTATCCTCCAGCCTTTTTCGCTTTATATCCTTCTTTCAAAAGAATCCC
>JAIORY010000086.1 GCA_021107915.1 Bacteroidales bacterium
TCAACTAAACTATCTTGTACAGCCATCATTATTGCCAAAGCAGTAATATTCTTTGTCATAGAACATATACCAAACATAGTAGAGTCATTAATTGGTTTATTATATGTTGATTTACCGAGACTTTCTTTCCAAATTAATCTATCATTTGTAAAAACTGCTACCGCAATCCCATTTATATTCTTTTCTTTAAGAAGTTGTATTAAGTATTCATGTTTCTCACTTTTAGAAATAGTTGTATCAGAATCAATAGAACTACAAGAACAACTAATTATTAGTGTAAATACAGTTAGTAGAATATTTTTAATTTTCATTTTAAGAGGTTTTTTAAGATTTTCAATTATCTATGTATTAGCTAGTGGCAACCTTGCGCCCAACAAGTGTATAAAAACAATTGTTCTTACAACCCCTATTTAGTGGTATAAACACAATTGCGTTTATTTCTTATTTATGTGCCTGTTTTTTATATTGTCAAATATTATTTTTCGTTTTTCTTTAATTTTACAATAAAATATAATAAAGCCCCATTCTCATAAGGTTTGTTCTCAAAATCAAAATTATATTTTTGAAAAAGTGTTTTTAACTCATTTTCTCAGTAATTCAAAATGTTTATTTATATCACCACCAAATTTTTTAGGGAAAATGGATTTTTCCATAATTCTGTCATATAAAAAAGAAAAAATATCTCCAAGCCAAGGCTTAAATTCCTTAATTCTATTTTTGTCATTAGTCAAATAATAAATATTCTTTCTTTTTATTACAGAAACTGTTTTTTTTAATTTATTCTTTTTCATTGTATAATGATAGTTTTAGAATTTATAGAAAAAACTCCAAAATATCCCATTGCACCATTGCTTATATTTGATATAGGATTGGCAGGTGTAGAACCGGATATAATGCCCCCCGGCCCGCTACTGCTTTCAATAAGTGTATTATAATAATCGAAAGTATCTTTGTCTAACGATAATAATTCAACAGTAACAGTATCGTTAATTTGAAATGATTTTATTGATAATGGCATTTGAACAGGATTTCCATCAAATATTTTATCATCACTAATAATAAAGTCGCTGTTACTATTTAGTAAAACACCATTCTCATAGATTTTAAAACGATAATAATTGCTTATTCCGGCAGGGTCGGTAAAATGACATTTGACCATATAACCTTCATCAAAATGATGTGTAGCTTCAAAAAATTCAGTACTCAATGTGTCAATATTTACTTTTACGGGCATTTTAGATATTGCTGAATATTCTATATCATCGACCTCAACGGAAAGTTCATAAATAATTCCGGTAGCTCCTTGCAAATTGGTGGTTTGGTATATACCGGGGTTTACTTCCAACAAGCTTTCTGAATTTCCCATATTATCGCTTATAAAAACATTTGCATAAGAAACAGCAGGATAAATACCAGGGTCAAAGTAGTCACTTGTCTTTGTAAGTTTTATAGTTTGTTTTACGGTTTGATCAGTTATTACTGCCTCAATAACGATTGCGGGCTTCATTCCTGTCAAATTACATGAACATTGGAACGGGCTACAACCCTTGATTTTACTACTGTCTCGGCTATTATTTTTATACATTTTTGGCAGCTGGGTATTTTTCTTTTTAAATCTATTTTTCAAATTTCTGTTTTATAAATAAAGCACTAATTATTATAAGGAAAATAATACACATCCATGCAAAATAATCTCCAATTATGGAATATATAGTTTTTTGTCCTTTTGTAGGTAAGTCAGAGTATAAAATGAGGTCATCGGTATTATAGTAATTCATTGATGACAAAAGCTGTCCTTTATAATTAAAAGAGGCAGAAAGTCCTCGTGATGCAGCCCTAACCATATTAAAGCCTTGTTCAATAGCTCTTGCCGATGCAACATAGGTATGATAGGGTGTTATTTCCTGCCAGTCGTTGCCTGGCACCAACATTATATCAATATTCATTTTATTAACCTGACTTATGAGCGAAGGGAAATCCATATCAAAACAAATGGAAGAACTTATCCGTCCATAAGGCGAATCGAAAAATTTAATAATTCCATCACCGTAATTTCCTTCGCCCGGTGTTGGTTTTGCCTTAAAATATGTAAACAGGATTTCTCCCCGGGGAGAAATCCAGGTAATCTTATTCATCGGTCTTGCACGTGGATTGTCTGTCGGATAGATCAACAAAGGAAGCCCGATGTAGATATTGTCATTTTTTGCTGCCGCTTTTGCTCTCTCTAAATATTCGCCTTCTTTATCGGATGTCATATTGAGCATGATTTCAATGCCAAAAACAATTTTTGCATTGGACATGGCGGCAATGTGACAGTTGTCCAGAAATGTGCGATTTATTTGTTCATTGTTGGCGTCTGGCTGATCATTAAAAATATGCTGAGAGTCCATCTTTGTAATGTTGATAGAGGCAATTCTTACAGTCTCATCTTTAATGTCTGTGAATAATCTAACTTGTCCAAATAATATGATTGAAAACAAGGGAATGCCATAAATTAGTAATGCCAAATTGATTTTACTTTTTTGGAAAGAATAATCCCAAAGCCAGTTTATAGTTGATGATGTCCAGGTGATGATGAAAACCACACCCCAAATTCCTGTAACCGAAATAATCTGCAATAATGGTAAAGACATTTGTGTATGTGCCAATGTACCATACGAACCCGAAGGATTAGTTGATACAACTATGAATTCCATTAATACATAAGTAGAAGGGAAAATAAAAGTTGATATTATTCCTTTAAATTTTTGAGAGTAAACCCTGTCGATTAAAAAAATCAATGCAGTAAACAAGCTCATCATAAACATAAGGAAATAGTAGAAAAAGCCTGACATGGGCATCATCCCTTTCCATATAAATATGTTTGATATCCAACCAGCTAGTACTATAAACAAAAATCCTATAAATGGCTTTTGATACCTTAAAAAGCGAATCAAAAACAGCGGTGCTATAAATGCGGCTATAGGTAAAATCCATCGCCCGTTAAAAAAGAAAAGGAATACAAAACCTATCAATAAATAGATGTATGAATAATTATTTTTTGTCATAGGATTTTTCATGGTTCAAATTTACAAATTATTGAGATAATCTCAGTCGACTTTGTACGGGTTGGCAAAAGTAATATTGCTGACACGAATAAAATAACCCAAAAGAGCTTATTAATGCCCTTAAACAGTATTGCTATCTTTCCAAATACCTTGTAGTAAAATATTCATCCTGAATTGATGGATTAAATTGTATTTCCTCAATTTCTGATATTGATTTTCTGCCATTTTGCAGATTGGTCATTACAACTTTTTTCATGCGGTATTTATGGTGAATTTCATCAACTTCAACAACCGATTCTACTTCCATAACTTTTTCTTTATCTCCGAACAAATCAAAATATATTGCTTTTCTTAGTACAAAATCATTTTCCCCGATAAAAGATATTCTTTTTGAAAAGCCATTGGCATCCATTACATCATCACTTATTGGGATAACCTCAATTTTGAAACAGGCAATCCCGTTTACCATTCCTTCTCCCAGTAATTTGTAGGTATATTCTTCAATGTTGGGCAAAGTCATATCTGCATAAGAAAATTCCGATCCCATAAAACTTTTTGCATTTTCGGAACTGATTATCCTGCGTGTTTTCCGCAAGGCGGGCATATAAATCCACTTATCATCATCTTTTACTTTATAGTCGAATGTAAGGAAGCCCACTCCTTTTACATCGGCCGGGGCTAAAAACCTGATAAGTTTCTTTTCTGTATTTCCATTATCATAAAGCTTTGTAATGACAGCCATTTGACGAACCCTTTTTTGTCCTTTCTGATTGATAATAGTCATTTTGTTTAAACACTCAGTACCTGAAATACGGGTTGCGTCAATTGATTTTTGTTGAATTTGTTTTGCTGTAAGGTTCGACTGTGCAAACATATTTGTTGCTGTCATTATACATAGTATGATTGTTAATTTTAATGTTTTCATTTCTAATACTATTTTTATGATTTAATATTTATTTATTTTTTGTTCTAAGAATTTTGGTTTAAATAATACGCAAATCGCCGGCACAACCAATAATGCACCAACCAAACAGGCGAAAATTGATACAACAACAAGGAACCCGAAAAATTTTACAGGTACAAATGAGGAAAACAGTAAGGCAGAAAATCCTACCATAACCGAGAGCGCATTAAACACAATGCCTCTGCCGGTAGTTGTCAATGTGTTCATTGCAGCCTGTTGATGTGTAACACCAAGGTTGCGTTCTTTCTTAAATCGCCAGACAAAGTGAATAGTATAATCAATACCGACACCAATCATAATGGACGAAAGCAATGCAGTTGTCAGGTTCAGTTCTATTCCGAGTATGCCCATCATTCCAAACAGTATAAGCATAGAAAGTATTAATGGGATAATTGAAATAAATGCACCTTTAAATGAACGGAACACGATAAGTAAAAGAACAAAAACAGCTATTAATGCTACTCCCAGCGAAATAAACTGCCCTCGTACCACTTTGATATCCATTTCAGAAAAAATTTCAGATTGCCCGCCTACATATTGAACATAAGGTTGCCCTTTGATTATGCTTTCAATTTCTTTAATCACTCTTCGGATAACAGGTGTATTTGAATTATTCAGGCGGATTGAAATCATGGCATGTTCATAGCCAAAATCAACCATTTTTTCAAAGTCTTCCGGCTCACCGCTCATCATGTACAATTCAAAATACTGGGCAGCTGTGTTGTAACCATCAGGTATTTTATCATAAGCTTTTTCTCCCTTATCATTTAATGCCCTCGACATCTGTCGAATTACTTGTGCAATGGACATTGTATTACCGACTTCCGGTATTTGTTTAATTTGCTGTTCTATCCTGTCTATTGTTTTCAGTACCGCAGGATTTTTTATATCGCCCTTAAATACAATTGACAAAGGGAAAAAGCCTCCAAGCTTTTCATTTATAACAGTTGAAGAATACTTCACAGGGTGGTTATCCTTATAAAAATTAACAGGGTTCGTATTTACTGCCACCTTGAATATTCCAAGCGAGACTAAAAGGGTAAATATCAACGAAACAATAATCACAGTTTTGGGTTTGGAAGAAACGCTTGTTCCAAATGACTGCAACATCTTGTTAACTACTGATAGTTTACGTCCATTTTGTTTTTTTGTGATTATTGGTTTTGTTTTCGGTAATAATGAAGAAACAGCAGGAATGAATAATAAACTGGCAAGCAATGCAAAAGCAATTCCGATAGCTGCCAATACGCCCATTTGCCCGGCAGGAATCATAATATGTCCCTGAAGGCATAGCATACCTACAATAGTTGTTAAACCAGCCAGCAAAATTGGTTTTCCCAAACTTAATACCATTTGTTTTGCAAGTTCTTTCTTTGTCAGTTTATTACCTGCAATATTATCTTCCTGGTATTTTGAGAACATGTGGATACCATAATCGTTTGCAATGGCAATAAGCATTATCGGTAATATGATAGTGATAACAGTAAAATCCCATCCCAATAAGGGAATTGAACCCATAGCCACAAAAATTGACATTAAAACAACCACGAAAGGAAGCCATACTCCGCGAAACTGCTTAAAGCAAACAAACAAGAAAATCAACATAATAAGCAATCCAAGAGGGAGCAAACGCATTAAATCCTTTATAGTGTTTTTTGCAGTGTGCATTCTCGAAAAAGGAGTTCCACCAATTACAACTTCTTCGTTTCCCGGAATTTCCTCTATAAGTTGTTCCAATTGCTCAACAAAATATTCATCTTTATAACCTTCCTCTATTGTTGCGATAACAGCAGTTGTAGTAAAATCTTTTGAAATCACATTGCCATAAACTATTTCGTTTTCGCGAAGTTCGTTTTTTATTTTTTCAATATCACCGGCATTTCTTGGAATCATCCGTACAGCAGGGTCAATAAGCATTGCTCCGTCTTCGCTTCTTACATATTTGAGGTCGAAAAGCGACATTACTTTGTCAACCCCCTTTATTCTTCCAATTTTTTGAGAGAACTGCTTAACACGCTTTAGAGTGCCTGCATTAATCACATCATCAGATTTTACAATAAGCATAATCATTTCCGTACCATCGAAAATATCCTCAATGTTTTTCTTGTTAATTCTTGATGGCATATCTTCGGGGAGATAGGTCATCATGTCGGAATTCATGCTGGCATTTTTCATTTGACTGCCCATAAAAAAGCTTACAGCCAAGAATAAAACAATTATGAGCCAACGGAATTTAATTGCAAAATTTGCTAATTTTTTCATTTATTATTTATTATTTTAATTATTAATTCGATTTATTATTAAGGATTAAAAGCTGATTTTACATTCAAAAAATCCTGAGTTTTTACTTTTCCCCAATATATTAAACATAGTTTCTGTTGGACCGGAATAAAACTGTACTCCAGTTGTAAATAAGATGTTATCGGATAAATGATAGCTTAGTTTTGGTTGCATAAACAATTCTTCGGAAGTAAAACTATATAGCCCTAATACTTCTAAACTGAGTGTTTCGTAAAGCATTGAAAGAACCGGACGAAGAGAAACGGAATGATTCCATTCATTTTGTTGGTTGTAAATCATCCTGTTCCACAACTGTAGTTCATACAAAAACTGTGATTGTTGTGAATTGTCTTGTAAACTCAATTCTTTAAAATCAAAAACATATTTTCCTATATATTGGGCAATTAAGCTTAAATTGCCCCATTCACGGTCAATGCCAATAGTATATTCAAACTGTTGCTTTGGCACAGATTGGTAAATATCTTCATCTTCACAAGCTATGGTAAATGCAAACTCACCTCGTAATCCATATCTGCCAAGTATTGTTGAAAAATCAGCACCAACTACCTGAGTCCGATGTGTGGTCAGTAATACGTAATTTTCCTCCTCTGCATTCGTTTGCATCTGCAAACCCGGGAGTTTGTTGTTTCCATTAAAATAAGATAAGGAACCATCGAATGCTGCTTTCTCAATTGATAATTTTAAAGCATAGCTGCTTTCCGTCCATTTTGTCTCTGGATAATTTGCTTCTGCCCAATAAACCCCATCAGGTAGTGTGTATGTATGAAAAGGGAGAATTGATGCTTTGTAAAAAGGGATCCAGTCTGCCTCTAAACGGAAATTTTTAAAGCTGTAATTCCCTTTTACCACAAAATTTGACAGGCGTTTATCATCTTCATCGGGCGAGAACACTGTGAAATCAGTTGGCGTAAGGTTATTTGTCGGGTTAAATCCATCAGCACGTCCCCATACAATTATTTGCTGTCCTATTCGAAAATCAAATTTCCCGAAATACAGATTTAGGTATGCTTCACGTAAATCAACGTTTACAGGTTTTTCACTAATTAAAATATTTTTTTGTAAACGAAATTCTGCAAAAGCGTTTCCGTATTTAGATTTCATGGTTTCAAGCTTCAAAGCCGATTCGGCATAAATGCTTCGAAAATCCGTTTCATTGGCAAATACATCACTTCTAATAAAACCATTAAGTGTGAATGACTTATCATTGCCTTCGTGAGTAGATGACAATGCACTTTCGAAAAGGCTTTGTGAAAACAAGTATGTGCTTGTAAAAAGTAATCCAAATAAAATATAAACTTTCTTCATTTTTTACTCTTGTTGATAAATAAAATATCATCAGCAAAAGTACTTGGTGTATTAAGGATAAAATAACCCAAAAGTGGCAAATAATATCCGAAAACCGATTTTATTAAAATGGGATGTAAGAAATTAGAAATGAGTTGACAGAATTGTTTTATACTTCGACTAATTGAATTTGAAAAAAAACAAATTCAATCGCTCAGTATAACTGATACTAATCAGCTACATTGCATATACCGAAAAATCGGTACAGGCTCTGATAAGTTTCAGTATATCTTATAGTGAGGAGATAAATGCTTTAGGATTTATACTAAAATGCTTTTTAAACTTTTCGGTAAAATGACTTAAATTGGAATATCCAACCTTGTATCCTACTTCTGAAACTGAATATTTTTTTGTTTCAAGTAACTTTTGAGCTTCTTTCATCTTTATTGAAAGTGCATACTGATAAATACTTTCACCGAAAATTTGCTTGAAACATTTTTGCATTTTTCTTTCATTCATTGTTGCTTCTTTGGCTAAAAATGATGTATTAGGAATGTTTACAAAATTACTCATTATTAATCCCTTCACTTTAAAGATATTATCAACATCTACAGGATTAATGTTAACAGTTTGGGTATTAAAAGGGCGTTTTACAAGTTTATCTAAAAATTGTGTTAACAGTTCAAGTGTTT
The DNA here is from genome assembly GCA_021107915.1 of Bacteroidales bacterium. Classification (GTDB taxonomy): domain Bacteria; phylum Bacteroidota; class Bacteroidia; order Bacteroidales; family JAIORY01; genus JAIORY01. The sequence continues at coordinate 8,289 of JAIORY010000086.1, forward strand.
TACTGTGCAAGTATATTTTTGAAAGTGTTTTATAACATTGATTATTCAAAGTATCATCTATACTTTTTATTATTTCCAACATTTGGGAGGTTATTTCTTCAAAAATAAAGTATGACTTTTTTTGTAAAATACATTTGTTGATATAATCATTTTCTGAAGAAAGATTATCTAATAACCAATCCGTATTAATTGTTACAGTGATATTTTTAATTAAAACATTTGCCGGGAATGTATAAGTTGTTTCGATATTATTTGACGGGGCGAAAATTCCATAAGGGGAATCCAAACCTACTAATTTTTTCTCCAGATTTATTTCCTGATTAATTCCGCTGTTTGATGTCCAAAATATTATTGGAAGAATTTTATCATTTTCACTTTTTTTCCTGATTATAGTTATTGAATTATGTAAAACAAGTTCATAATATGTTAAAGCTAATCCTTTACTAAAATTGATTTGTTTTATATATCCTTTACCATATTTTTCAGGGAGATATAATGTGTCATTTTCAACCTTGATGTTAAATTGATTAGCAATATTAGTTAAAAAATGCTCCGGCTTATCTGCATATATTTCTATTTTCATTAGAGATGTTTTTATTACAAAATTAGCATAATTCTGTAGTTTGGCTTGGACTTGTTATAGAAAGTATTCAGCAAAATATAAAATATTATATTAAAAATATATCTCGGGTTCTTTTCTTTCTTTACAAGTACGATATAGTTTTTTATTTACCTGTTTGAACAATATGTTTTTCATTTCCCTTGCTTCTACGGGACATGTTTTAATACATTCATAGCATACTATACATTTATTTTTATCTGTTTTTATGATGGAACCATCTTTTGTAATTGCTCCGGTAGGGCAAACTTGAATACATTTTGTGCATAATGTACATAATTTTTTATTTGTTGTGGAACCAATGGCAATTACTCCCTCACTTGAAATTATTGCAGCAATGATTCCTGGTGCTTTTTCATCATTCACTATTTCTGAAAATGCTTCACGAATTACTTTGGATTTATTTGGCTCTGACTTTTTTTGCGCATAATTGAATTGTGTAGAAGCAAAAAACAGGAATGCTGTAATCAAAACATTTCTCCCCAGCCTTAACCGAGGAGAAATGACAAATATAAATTTTAGGATAACTTCCATTATCACAATATCTTTTTTTTTCAAATAAGATCTAATTATTCCAGAACTGGGGGAACCATTATTTCTTTATTGGTTTATTGTTTAATACCAATCGTCCCAACATAAGATAAGTTGGTGGTTCCTCAAGAGCATTATCGGTGATAGGGAAACCTGTCATTCCGGCAGCTTCACGTTGACCTGCTTCTCCAACAAAACTAACATTCCCAAATTTGTCCGGGTGAATTCTAAACTGAAAACATGAACCCAGATAGGTTGAATATAGTAGTTTGCTATTTTTAATATCAATAACTGAAATGAAGGATTTCCTACGGCCAAAAAAAGTTGAATTAAAGGTTTTCTCCCAAACCGGATATTCTGAATATAATGCGTTTTCAGTAAGCGGAAAATCAGGAGAGCTCGTTTTTCCCCCGATCACAATAGTATCTTTATTGAGAAAATAAGCGGATATGATATGATCGGCTTCACTTCCTCCAAACAGAGTGGAATATTCCAGTGTCATATCATCTGAATTAAAGACAGAAATAAAACAATCTCTTTCACCTTTGTATTTTTTACCCACTGCATTATCAGTAATTGGGAAACCTTCTTCTTTAGTGCTACCACACACCATCAATCTGTTTGGGCTTGTCCAGCTAATAGTAGACCCCATATGGCCTCCGCCTCCTAAATAGCTTAAATATAAAATTTTTGTACCTGTTTCATTTACTTTGGCTACAAAGTGATCAATACCATCTTCAAATCCGCCTACTTTGGGCATAATCATTTTTTTTCGAATAGCATTATCAGTTACAGGAAGGTCTGCAGCAACAGTATAACCAGTTACAAAAATATTATCCTTGTCATCAATAGCAAGTCCAGTAATCATTTCCATTACTCCTTTGCCCAGAGAGGTAGAAAACAAAAGCTTCTCACCATCGGGACTGAATTTAGAAAGGAAGCAATCTTGATTTGTAAACTCTTTGTGAATTACCCCATTTGTCTTTGGAAAATCCTGGGAGCATGTGGTACCGGCAATAATAATATTTCCTTTGGAATCAATATTAATAGCCCCAGACCCTGCTGTTTCTTCCACTTTTCCACCTATAAATGTAGAAAAAACAATATCACTTCCTGACGGGTTTATTTTAGTTAAGAAAACGTCGCCAGCCCATTCTCCTTCACCATTAAAACTAGTATCATATACTCCTTGAGTAACAGGGAAATCGGAAGAATGAGTGCCTCCCATCAAATAAATATATCCCGCATCGTCAACTGTTATTCCCGTGTGGTGTTCTCTTTTTGTTCCTCCAATTAATGTAGCAAATACAATTTTACCTTCGGGTGTAAACTTTGCAACAAAAGCATCAGCTTCTCCTTTTAACTCTGTTTGATATGCCCCCCCGGTTGCTGGAAAATTTTTATCTCTGGTGTTTCCTGAAACATAGGTATATCCCTTATTATCAGAATAAATATCGAAATTAGCAGCATATTTGTCGGTATGAGAAAGATAGGTGGAAAAGCCTAATGTATATGCCATACTATCTGCATGTTCGTTGGTTTGAGAAAGTATTACTCCCTGACTAAAAAGAATACCTAATAAAATAAAACTAAGTTTTTTTAACATAATATTTTTGTTTTAAGATTTTTGTTTGTGATGATTAAAGTGATATTTTGAAAATAATAACGTCCGTTTTGCCTTTAAGAACCGTGCTGTAGGCTCCAGGTGTAGTGGTGAAATCAGGTGAATTTGTAAATCCAACACCAATAATATTGCCTGAATCATCCACTTCTATTGTTGCACCCTCGCTTTGTGAGCCACCAAAGAATGTCGAAAATTTAAGTTTAGTCAAACTTGGGTCAAAAACTGAAATGAAGATATCACTGGGACCGTTTATGGTGGATTGAAGTGCATTTTCAGTGATGGGGTGATCCGCGGCATCTGTTGCCCCGCTGAGATAAACGTCACCGTTTTTTGAAATAATAATTTTTGCATTCATCTCACCGCTTTCTTCATTCCCACCTAAATAGGATGAATAGAGAAGCTGTTTTCCATCATTGCTAAGTTTGGCTAAAAATAGTTCTGATTTACCATCAAAAGTTTTATCTAGTGCATCTGATGTAAGAGGAAAATCAGCAGACTTTGTTGAACCAAAAATAAGGATGTTGTTATTAGCATCAAGACTGATCAAAGGATATTTATCATCTTTTGAACCTCCCAGAAAAGTGGAGAAAAGTATTTTGTTACCCTTTGGATTTAACTTGGTAATAATGATGTCGCCTTCATAATTGGCATCTCCGCCATTGAAACTTGTATCATAGACATCCGGGGTAGTAGGAGCATTCTTACTCGGCGTTGAAGCTGCAATGTAAATATTGCCTTCATCATCCATGCAAGCATCCATGTACCATGAAGGTGCAAGTATGGTTGAAGATAATATAGAATCTCCTTTTGCATTCAATCGGATCACACCAGTATAGCCCCGCCTGTCCGCTTCTACCTCCATAAAGGAATGAACGTTTTTCAGTTCTCCAAATTCTTTAAATAAACCTACAAGGGTGATTTCGCCTTGAGCATTGATAAATATATTTTGCGCCCAGTCTGTGC
>JAIORY010000364.1 GCA_021107915.1 Bacteroidales bacterium
TTTGCTTTGGAACCTATAACAACCATTTCGAGGACATCCTCGAAATGGTTCTTTGTTTCTTGATTACTGTTCTTGCACGCTTGTTTTGCTTTTTCAATTACAGGTTTAAAATGGCGATATTCAGAATACTCTAAAACTTTTGCCATATCACGAGCCGACCAAAATTCATTTCCGTTCTCGTCTATTCTTTTGATTTGCTCAAATGTTGTTTGTGTGCTTTTTTTAATTTCTTTGCTCATGGTTATATATCATAAATCTTGTGAAACTTTATTTTATTAGCAAAGTTCGTTGATAATTTTAACACCTTTTACCAGTTTGCGAATTAAAATTTTAAGATCGGTACAATAGGAATGTTCTCTTGATATTTCTGAATTAAACTGTGAATTTACCTTATCAATGTTTGTTTTCTATCCGGTCCTACCGAAACAATTTTTACAGGAACATTAACTTCTTTTTCAATAAACTTTATATAATCCATAAGCTTTTCGGGAGCATCATCAATTGAAGTTAAATTATCAATATCAACATTCCAACCATCAATTTCGGTATAATCAGGAGATAACCCACTAACTGAAATATCATAAGGAATATTATCAATTAGTTCACCATTAAAATTATATTTCGTACTAACTTTAAGTTTTTCGAATGGACTCATCACATCAGCTTTCATCATCATAAGTTCATCAACACCATTCAGCATTATTGAATATTTTAAAGCAGTAAGGTCAAGCCAACCACATCGCCGTGGTCGTCCGGTGGTTGATCCAAACTCACGACCAATCTTACGAAGTTTTTCTCCATCAGCATCATTAAGCTCGGTAGGAAAAGGACCACTTCCAACTCGTGTACAATAAGCTTTAAAAATTCCCAGAACTTTACCAATATTTTTTGGTGCAACACCCAAACCGGAACAAACGCCGGAAGCTATAGTATTAGAGGAAGTTACAAAAGGATACGAACCAAAATCAACATCCAGCATTGTACCTTGTGCTCCTTCGGCAAGTATAGATTTCCCTTGTTGTAAAGCTTCATTAATAAAATACTCGCTGTCTATCAACTTAAATTCTTTAAGTTCCGCAATTGCTTTTAACCATTTTTCTTCGTATTCATCAAAAGCAAATCCATCAATTTTATAATCTTTAAAATCAAATTTATAGAAATCTATTATTTTAAAATGATCTGATTTCAGTTTTTTGTATTTTTCAATAAAATCATTAGAAATAATATCTCCAAACCTTATTCCGGTTCTGCCTGTTTTATCTGAATATGTAGGGCCTATTCCTTTAAGAGTTGATCCAATCTTTGATTTACCTTTTTCCTTTTCATAGGTAGCATCAAGCAAACGATGAGATGGTAATATCAAATGAGCTTTCTTTGAAATATATAAATTATCAAGTGCATTTATATTGCTTTGCAAAAGAGTATCAATTTCTTCTTTTAATATGCATGGATCAACAATAACACCATTTCCAATTACATTTTGAGTTCCTTTATTGAAAATACCGGAAGGAATTGTATGTAAAACGAATTTCTTTCCATCGAATTCAATAGTATGACCGGCATTAGGCCCACCTTGAAATCGTGCAATAATATCGTATTTAGGAGTTAAAACATCTACTATTTTACCTTTTCCTTCATCACCCCATTGAAGACCTAATAGAACATCAACTTTCATTTAATTTCTTTTTCAATTTTAATACTAATTTTCTATTTCTAAATTATCTGTCCATAAAGTCAAAGAATCTATGAACTAAGCACCAAATCACAAATAATAAATCACAAATAAACTCCAAATTACTTTTTTTCGGGAAGACCTTTTATTTTCCCGTAAAATGTTAATGAGTGATGTGAAATCTCAACATTAAGCATTTTTTCAACTGAAGATTGTATTTCCTGTATTCTGGCATCACAAAATTCCAATACTTTTCCATCATCAACAGAAATAAAATGATCGTGTTGTTTAAATTTGTAAGACCTTTCAAACTGAGCACAATTACTACCAAACTGATGCTTAGTAACAAGATCGCAATCGAGCAATAATTCAATAGTGTTATAGAGTGTTGCGCGACTAACACGATATTTATTATTTTTCATTCTGATATATAATGATTCAATATCAAAATGACCAACAGTTGTATATATCTCCTTTAGTATAGTAAATCTCTCAGGAGTTTTTCTGTGACCATGCTGTTCAAGATAATCCGTAAATATCTGTTTTACAGTATCAATAGTTGATTCTTTTTCAATATCTTTCATCGTTAATAAAAATTTTTTATAAAAGTAAAAAAAATATTTATTAAAGTTATTTGGTATAAATAAAAATAATTAACTTTATTAACGAAAATATTAACAAAGCTTTTATTAAACTGATAAGCTGTGAGTTATACTTGTACGGAACAGAATTGCAAAATTTATAGTTTTGTTTTGTACCGCATTACTACTTCTAAACAGCTTTCCCCGACAGCTATCGGGGTTGCAAAATTGTTAAGAATTAGTATATAATGATGGTTCTGAAAAACGATCTATTCGTGAGATTTTTTTAATTTCTTTTAATTTTCTTAATTTCTTGATAATTGTATTAAGATTTTTGGTATCGTGAACATATATCAGGATTATAGCATTAGTAACTCCTTCAGAAGTTTCGAGATGAAATGAGCGAATATTTACATTAAATTGCTGAGATATTATTGTTGAGATATTATTAATAAGTCCTAAATTATCAACAGCAGTAATCTTTATTCCGGCAAGAAATGAAATGAGCTTTTCGTGTTCCCATTTTGCTTTTACAATTCTATTGCCATAGTTGGACATTAGTTTTGTTGCCTGCAAACAATTAGTTCTGTGTACAAATATTGTATCATTACCATCAAAATAACCAATTACGTCATCGCCTGGAATAGGATTACAACAATCAGCAATTTTATATTTTAAATTTTTAATATCTGTTTTCAAGATATGGGATTCCGGTTTAGTTCTTATTTTTTCATTTATTGTTTCGTTTATTGTTTTTGGTTTTTTCGATCTGGAAAATGGAATTCTATATCCAAATAATGTTTTGTCTTCAGTTTGAAAACAATTTTTAATATCTTTCAGGGTAATTTTATCAGTAGCAAGAAAATAATACAAATCAATTGAGCTCGGATAATCAATATCTTTCTGCAATTTCTTGATATTGGATCCTGAATATTCGATATTCAGATTCTCAAAATATTTTTTCAGCTTTTTAATTCCTTGTGATTTGAATTTCTTTCGAACTTCTTTTATTGAGTCTTTTATTCTTGATTTTGCTCTGGCAGTTATTACAAATTTAAGCCAATCTTCATTAGGAATTTTCTTTTTTGATGTAATAATTTCAACCTGATCACCGCTTTTCAAAACATGCTTTAAAGGAACTAATTCATGGTTGATTTTTCCTCCAATACAATTATCACCAATTTGAGTATGAATATTATATGCAAAATCCAGAACTGTTGAACCTAAAGGAAGATTTTTTAAATCACCTTGAGGAGTAAAAGCAAAAATCTCGTCAGAAAATAAATTCATACTAAAATCAGAAAGAAAATCAATAGCATCAGAGTCACTACTTTGAAGCAGTTCCCGCACTTTTCTTAACCATTCGTCAAGACTACTTTCGTCTTCATCAGAATTTTTATATTTCCAATGAGCTGCATATCCTTTCTCAGCAATTTCATTCATTCTGACTGTCCTAATTTGCACCTCAACCCACTTTCCGATATCGCTCATAAATGTTGAATGCAGCGATTCATATCCATTGGCTTTGGGAAAAGATATCCAGTCATGCAATCTATCATGTTTTGGTCGATAATAATCGGTAATCAAGGAATATACTTTCCAGCAATCCGATCTTTCATTTACCGGAGAAGTATCAATAATCACTCTGACAACAAAAACATCATAAATATCCTCAAATGGAATTTCTTTATTTTTCATTTTTTGCCAAATAGAAAAAACAGACTTATCCTTTACTTCAATTCTGGCATTAATCCCATTTTGTGCAAAGGTTTCCTTGATTGGGGCAATAAATTTATTAGTAAATTTTGTCCTGTCTTCTCTGGTATTTTTTAATTTTTGACAAATTGTTTGATAAATATCAGGTTCAGTATATTTTAATATCAGGTCTTCGAGTTCGCTTTTTATTGCATATAAACCAAGCCGATACGCAAGAGGAGCATACAAATAACGTGTTTCGGAACAAATTTTCATTTGCTTTTCATAAGGCATTACACCAAGCGTACGCATATTATGAAGACGGTCAGCAAGCTTAATCAAAATAACCCTTACATCCTCTGAAAGCGTGAAAAGCATCTTTTTGAAATTCTCAGCTTGTAAAGATAAAGTTGAATAATCAAAAATATCTTTGATTTTTGTAAGTCCATCAATAATTTTTGCAATTTTCTCACCAAACAATCCATCAATATCATTAATTGTATAATCTGTATCTTCAACAACATCATGAAGTAAAGCACATACAATTGATGTAGTTCCTAATCCAATATCTTCAGCGGCAATACGTGCAACATCCAAAGGATGATAAATATATGGTTCACCTGTCCGACGACGCATATCTTTATGAGCTTCAACGGCTACATCAAAAGCTTTCCTAACCAACTGCTTATCTTTTTCTGTTTTTTTGGTGTACCAAACCTTCAGAATATTACGATAACGCCGGATTATCTCTTTTTTTTCTATTTCTGGATCAGCTATGTACATTAACAAATATTAATTTCTAAAACAAAATTACTCAAAAATCATTAACATAAAATGATTTAAAAAAAAAGGATGAAAAAAAAATCCCATAATATGCAAAGATTTTATAATTTTGAATGAAATTATTATTTTTAAATGAAAAAAATTGTTTTTTTAATATTGTTTCTATTAACTTGCTTCTTTAATGTTTCTGCTACACATCAAAGAGCAGCAGAAATTATTTATCGTCATATCAGTGGTTTAACATACGAAATTAAATTAATCACTTATGCAAATCCCACACCGGCAAACGATTCTCGCGATTTTTTACTTATTAAGTGGGGCGATGGAAACGAAACATTAATACCACGCATTGTAAAAACTTCCATTGCACCTGATGTTATTTATAATGTATATATAGGCACTCATACTTACCCGGGTGTTGGCACTTATTCACTCACCATGGAAGATCCTAACAGAAATTTTGGAGTTGTCAATATTCCAAATTCAATTGATGTCCCGATTTTTGTAGAAAGTGAATTAGTAATCAACCCATTTCTTGGAGTTAATAATTCGGTTCAATTATTAAATCAGCCAATTGATTATGGTTGTGTTGATAAAATATTTATGCATAATCCGGGTGCTTATGATATTGATGGTGATAGTTTATCTTATAAATTTGTTGATTGCCGTGGCACTGAAGGAGAAGCTATTCCGGGATATATTTTACCAAATGAAGTACTTCCCGAACCACAAAATACTTTTACAATTAATTCGTATAATGGTGATATTATCTGGGATGTTCCAAATTTACAAGGCGAATTTAATATTGCTTTTATTGTTGAAGAATGGCGAAATGGAGTAAGAATAGGAATGGTTACCCGCGATATGCAGGTAAAAATTACTACTTGTGACGAAAATCCTCCGGTCATTGATGAAATCCCCGACACCTGTATTGAGGCAGGAAATACTTTAATATTTGATGTTAGTGCAATTGGAATTGATGGTGATGAAATTACATTAACCGCAACCGGCGGGCCTTTCGAGGTTAACATTAATCCTGCATCAATTGATCCTGATCCTGCCACCGGAATTGATATTGCCACAACAACTTTTACATGGGAAACGGCATGTCAACACGTTCAAAAGCAAGCATGGCAAGTTTATTTCAAAGCCGAAGACGACGGCACTCCTGTTAGTCTTGTCGATTTTCAAACTGCAAATATTACTGTTATAGCACCTGCTCCTGAAAATCCGCTTGCCGAAGCTCTCGGAAATACAATTCGTCTTTCGTGGGAAAAAAGTATTTGTGAAAACGCCACCGGATATAAAATTTACCGCCGGAACGGATATTATGGTTTTGTTCCGGGTTATTGCGAAACAGGCGTTCCTCCTTATACGGGCTATATTTTTGTTGATGAAATTAATAACGTCAACACAATAAATTATACCGATGATAACCATGGAAGCGGTCTTATTCATGGAATTGATTATTGCTATATGATAACAGCATTTTTTTCTGATGGAGCTGAAAGTTACGCTTCCTTAGAAACATGTGCATCATTGAAAAGAGACCTACCGGTAATTACAAATATCAGTAATGACAGCTCGAATAACCTTAACGGAAATTGTTTTGTTGCATGGTCGAAACCGGTTGATCTTGATTTGATTCAATTTCCCGGACCTTATATTTATAAAATTTTAAGATCGGAAGGACAAATTGGAAGTAACTTAGTTCAGATTTCTACAAATTACGGTTTAAATGATACTTTATTTTTTGATGAAGAAATTGATCTTAACTCATCAAATTCTGCTTATAGTTATCGTATTGATCTTTACAGTACTTCTTATGGAGATATTGGATCATCACACACAGCTTCTTCAATCTTTCTTTCAATTTATGAAACTGATGATGAATTACAACTCAGTTGGAATTTCAATACTCCATGGAATAATAGTAAATATATTATTTATCGTCGAGAACAAGGACAAACTGAATTTGATTCACTAAGTGTTACAAATAAAACTTTTTATAATGATGTTGGATTGATAAACGGTAATGAATATTGCTATTACATCAAAGCAATTGGAAGTTATTCTTCTCCAGGTTTTGTAGATCCGATAATTAATTTTTCGCAAAAAGCATGTGGTATTCCTGTTGACAATGTTGCCTCTTGCCCTCCTGTTTTATCAGTAAGTACAAATTGTGATTTAATTGAAAATAGATTATCATGGACTAATCCTAATTATACGTGTGCCGATGATGTTACAAAATATCACATCTATTATTCGCCCAATCAATCATCCGATTTTTCTTTAATCGACTCAACATTACATCCGGACGATACAATTTATTATCATTCAAATATTGAATCGGTTACTGCTTGTTATGTTGTAACTGCAATTGATTCGGTTGGAAACCAAAGCGATTACAGCAATGTAGTTTGTGTTGATTATGATGTTTGTCCGGTTTACAGATTACCAAATGTTTTTACTCCAAACGGCGATGGTCATAACGATTATTTTGTTCCTTTCCCCGAATCCATAGCCGCAGTAGAAAATGTTGCTATGAGTATTCTCAACCGCTGGGGCGTAGTGGTTTATCAAACTACCGACCCTCAAATAAAATGGGACGGGAAAAACCATAAATCCAATCAGAATTGTTCGCAAGGAGTCTATTTTTATGTTTGTGATGTTTTTGAAATTACCCTTAACGGATTACAAAAAAGGACTCTCAAGGGGTCGATTACTATTTTTAGGTAATGGGTTTTGGGTTTTGAGTTTTGGGTTTCAAGTTTCAGGTTTCAGGTTTCAAGTTTCAGGTTTTGGGTTTCTGGTTTCTGGTTTCAGGTTTCAGGTTTCTGGTTTCAGGTTTCAGGTTTTGGGTTTGATGCATCACTCCATTATTGAACCTCCTCCGAAAAGTCAAAAAATAAAAATCCCCGCCCGACTGAACAATATCAGCAATTCGGACGGGGAAAATCTAAAATCTAAAATGCCGAGCTTCGCTCGAGCATCCTCGAAGCTCTGCTTCGGGATCCTAAATCTAAAATCATTACTTCCATTCCATCAATCTTTCGATAAGATCGACAACACGGTTTGAATAGCCCCATTCATTATCGTACCAGCTAAGAGTTTTAACTATTCTTTTTCCAAGAATTTTAGTAAATTCTGCATCATAAATCGAAGAATAAGAATTACCAACAATATCGGAGGAAACCAATTTTTCGTCTGAATAAAGAAGTACGTTTTTCATTTCCTTAGTTGTAGAAGCATGACGTACTGCGGCATTAACATCTTCAACGGTAACATCTTTTTCAACTTCAACAATCAGATCAACAACAGAACCATCAGGAACCGGAACACGTGATGCCATTCCGTCAAGTTTTCCTTTCAACTCAGGGATTACTTGTCCTACAGCTTTTGCAGCGCCGGTGGTTGTCGGGATAATATTTTCTGCTGCTGCCCTACCCCGTCTCCAGTCTTTGTGAGGCACATCCGCCAAACGTTGATCATTTGTGTATGCATGAGTTGTTGTCATCAATCCTTCTTTTATTCCAAAAGCATCATTAAGGATTTTTGCCATCGGAGCAAGACAGTTTGTTGTACAACTTGCATTTGAAATAATTTTATGTTCTGGTTTTAAATCATCATCATTAACACCCATAACAATAGTACAATCAATTTCATCTTTTGCAGGAACAGTGAGAATAACTCTTTTTGCTCCGGCTTGAAGATGAAACATTAGCTTTTCTTTTGTTCTGAAAATCCCCGTTGACTCAACCACAACATCAACATCAAGTTCCTTCCATGGAAGTTTTGTAGGGTCTTTTTCGCTTAACATTTTTACATTTTCGTATTTGGTTTTCAGATATCCCTCTTTAAGTTCAACATTCTGACCAAAGCCTTTCATTACAGTATCATATTTCAATAAATAAGTTAAAACTTCATTATCGAAAAGATCATTAATTGCAACAACATTTATATCTTCTCTTTCAGAAAGAATTCTAAATACTGATCTGCCAATTCTTCCAAATCCATTTATAGCTACATTCATTTTACACCTCCTTTTTTATCTATATTATCATAAGCATGAACAACATCAATTACTCTTGCAGCCATAGCAAGTGCAGTATGATACCATGTTAAAGTTTTCACCATCCGTAATGGAGATCGCATTGTTGCCCTTTTATCAAAAACAACTGAGTGAGAATTTCCTATTACATCTGTCGAAACAATAGGGTCTTCAACTACTTCAATAATGTTTTTCAATCTTGGAGCAGCATCTTCAAAAGCTTTATTAATATCTTCTACACTAACATCATTCCTTTTTAAAACTGTAGTAAGATCAAGAAGAGAACCGTTTGGTACCGGAACATTCAAAGCTGAACCCTCAACTTTACCTTTAAATTCAGGCATTATCTTCTGTATCCATTTTGGTGAGGGTGTTTCATTTGGGATAATATTTTCGGCAGCAGAACGGCTGCGACGAAAATCATCACCAACTTTATCTCTCAAAGGCTGATCGGAAGTATAAGAATGAACAGTTGTTAGCATTGCATAATCAACTCCGAAATTTTCCTCCAGTATTTTTAGCATTATTGCAGTGGCATTTGTTGTAGCCGAACCTGCCGAAATCAATTTATCTGTAGCTTTTATTGTATGGTCATTAACACCCATAACAACTACTCTGTCTATATCATTTTCCGGTAAATTTGATAATATCACACGTTTTGCTCCCGCATTATAATGCTGCTCCATAAATTCTCTTGTTTTATACTTTGCTGTTCCGTCAACTACAACATCAACATCAAACATATCCCAAGGAACATCTCCCGGTTTAACAGCATGTACAAATCTTGCTTTTCCGTTTTTTGAAACTAAAAAGTTTCCTTCAAGTTCTACATCAAGTTTTTCTTTTGATTCGGCTTGGAGGAGGTAGTGCAATATTTCGGGTTTCCCAATTTCTCCGATGGCAACAACTTCAATTCGGTCATCATTCAGGCATAAACGATAGATATGCCGTGGAACTTCTCCAAATCCCATCAGACCCAGTTTGATCTTTTTTTTCATTTTTTCTCCTTTCTTATAATTATAATACTAATAATTGTGATCTACAATACTATCACAATCCAAACATAAAATCAACAAATTTATTATCTGCTAATTTTTTGCAATATTAATATCCTTTCTATTAAAATACAAGTAATTGTTTAGTTCCTTAAATCCGCAAGCGGATTCATTTTGACACTAATTTCACTGATTAGCACTAATTTTGTATCACTAAAATAAGTGAATGATTTTCTGTTTAATCCACTCATTTAATTGCACTAAAAAAATCCTTGCGGATTTATGGTAGCTGCTAATAAAGTGAATTTTTACTGTGCTATCATTTACTTCGTGTCATTAAGTTGTCATTTGTCCTGTGGACGTCATTTATTCATCCATCCATACTGATCCTTCCTTCGGTCGTTTGCTTCGCTATTATTAAATGACTATTGAATGACAACTTAATGACTATTGAATGACAAAATTATTTAATTCTCACAAATTTAACAATCACCTAAAATAAATACTATTTTTGCACTTAATGAAAAATATTAGAAATTTCTGCATAATAGCACATATTGACCACGGGAAGAGCACAATTGCCGACAGGTTGTTGGAAATCACCTCAACTATTTCGGGGAGGGATCTTCAAGAACAGGTTTTGGATGATATGGATATTGAACGTGAAAGAGGGATCACCATTAAAAGCCATGCTATCCAAATGGATCATGAACTTGATGGCAAAAAATATACACTCAACCTAATTGACACACCGGGTCATGTGGATTTTTCTTATGAAGTTTCGAGGTCTATCGCAGCATGTGAAGGTGCTTTGCTTATTGTTGATGCCACACAAGGTATTCAGGCACAAACCATCTCAAATCTTTATCTTGCCATTGAAAATGATCTTGAAATAATTCCTGTTTTGAATAAAATGGATTTGGATAATGCAATGCCGGATGATGTTAAAGATCAAATTGAAGACCTTCTTGGCTGCAACAGAGATGATATTATTGAAGCAAGTGGTAAAACCGGCTACGGAATTGACATCATTTTAAAAGAAATAATTGAAAAAATACCTCCACCCGAAGGTGATGAAAATGCACCTTTGCAAGCTTTAATTTTCGATTCGGTTTTTAATTCTTTTAGAGGAATTATTGCACATTTCAGAATATTTAACGGTAAAATAGCAAAGAATGATTTTGTGAAATTCTATAATACCGGAAAAGAATATCATGCTGATGAAATTGGTGTTTTTAAACTAAATCTCGAAAAACGAAATATTCTTAAAGCCGGTGATGTTGGATATATTATTTCGGGAATAAAAACATCAAAAGAAGTAAAAGTTGGTGATACAATAACACATGTTGAACGACCATGTGATAAAAGCATTTCCGGTTTTGAGGAAGTTAAACCTATGGTTTTTGCCGGAATATATCCTGTTGATGCTGATGATTATGAAGAGTTAAGAGCTTCAATGGAAAAACTTCAGCTAAATGATGCCTCCCTGACTTTTATTCCGGAATCTTCGGCAGCTCTCGGATTTGGTTTTAGATGTGGTTTTCTTGGATTACTTCACATGGAAATTGTTCAGGAACGATTAGACAGGGAATTCGATATGAACGTAATCACAACTGTTCCGAATGTTTCGTACAAAGTAATTACAAATAAAAGAGAGACCATTGAAGTTCATAATCCTTCAGGACTTCCTGAGCCTACTTTAATTAATTATATTGAAGAACCTTATATTACAGCTCATGTAATTTCAAAAACTGAATATATAGGATCGATTATGAAATTATGTATTGATAAGCGTGGAATTCTAAAAAATCAGGTTTACCTTACAAGCAACCGTGTTGAAGTAACTTTTGAAATGCCTCTTGGCGAAATAGTTTTTGATTTTTATGATAAACTGAAAAGTATCTCAAAAGGATATGCTTCGTTTGATTATTTCCAATCAAGCTATCAAAAAGCTAATCTTGTAAGATTGGATATTCTCCTTAACGGAGATTTGGTGGATGCACTGTCAACATTGATACACAGAGATAATGCTTATGCTTTTGGACGAAGAATGTGTGTTAAACTGAAAGAACTTATTCCAAGACAACAATATGAAGTTGCTATACAAGCAGCTATCGGTTCAAAAATTATTGCCCGCGAAACCGTTAAAGCTCACCGCAAGGATGTAACCGCCAAATGTTACGGAGGCGATATCACCCGAAAACGTAAACTCCTCGAAAAACAGAAAAAAGGTAAAAA
>JAIORY010000151.1 GCA_021107915.1 Bacteroidales bacterium
CGATTAGCTAATAGAATGGTAAAAAGTGATGCTAAAACTCTTGCTTATAATAAAAAAGTTTTTCCTTATTTCGAAAAGATCAGGTATCATATTGATAAGCTCGAAATGCTTGTTGATGATGAGTTATGGCCTTTACCAAAATATCGTGAATTATTATTTATGAAATAATTATTCTACTGTAACTGATTTTGCAAGATTTCTGGGCTGATCAACATTACAATTCCTCATAACAGCAATATGATAAGACAAAATCTGCAATGGAATTGTTGACAATAATGGAACGAACATAGCTTCAGTTTGAGGTATTTCAACTGTATAATCAGCAATTTTTTTAATATCGGTATCTCCTTCGGTTACGATAGCAATTATAACTCCTTTTCTTGATTTAACCTCTTCAATATTACTTTTAACTTTTTCGTATAAACCGGTTTTGGGTGCTATAAAAACTACCGGCATATTTTCATCAATTAATGCAATAGGACCATGTTTCATTTCGGCTGCCGGATAACCTTCTGCGTGAATGTATGAAATTTCTTTTAGTTTGAGGGCTCCTTCTAAAGCAACAGGGAAATTATATCCTCTTCCAAGGTAAAGAAAGTTTTTTGCATATTTAAATTTTTCAGCAATTGCCTCAACAATATTACTTGCTTTTAATGTTTTTTCAACTTTATCAGGAATGCCTTCTAATTCAGTTATTAGTTGGTGAAATTTAGATGTTGAAATACTTCCCCTTTTCTTAGCTATCATCAAAGCCATTAAAGTTAATATGGTTACCTGAGCAGTAAAAGCTTTTGTTGAAGCAACACCAATCTCCGGTCCTGCATGTGTATAAGAACCGGCATCTGTAATTCTTGCAATTGTTGAACCAACAACATTACAAATACCAAGAACCGTAGCTCCTTTTGATTGTGCCAATTCTATTGCAGCAATTGTATCTGCTGTTTCGCCGGATTGTGAAATTGCAATAAATACATCGTTTTCGCTAACTACCGAATTTCGGTATCTGAATTCAGAAGCATATTCAACTTCAACCGGAACACGGGCAATATCTTCCAAAAGATATTCTCCTACTAATCCTGCATGCCAGGATGTTCCACAGGCGATGATAACTATTTTTTCTGCATTTATAAGCTTTTGCTCGTAGTCTGCGATTCCACCTAAAAAAACCAATCCCTTATTTACGTTCAGCCTGCCACGCAAACTATCTTTAATTGATCGTGGTTGTTCATAAATTTCTTTCAGCATAAAATGCTCAAAACCTTCTTTTTGAAGCTGACTTAAATTTAATTCCAGTTTTTGAATATATGGGGTATGCTTTTCGTTTTTAGTAGTTCTAATGTCCAGATTTCCATTTTTCTTAATAACAGCAATTTCGTAATCATTAAGATAAACAACATTTTTAGTATATTCAACAATGGGAGTAGCATCAGAGGCAATATAAAAATCTCCATTTCCGATACCGATAACTAAAGGGCTACCTTTTTTTGCTGCAACAAGTTTATCCGGTTCATTTTTTGAAATAACAACTATAGCATAAGCACCTATTACTTGATTTAATGTGATTCGAACAGCCTGAGCAAGATTAACTTTTTCATTTTTCTGAATATCATCAATTAAATGTATTAAAACTTCACTATCTGTGTTGCTTGTAAATTTATATCCACGGTTGAGTAACTCATCTTTTAAAACTGAATAGTTTTCAATTATACCATTATGAATTATTGCAATATCTTTGGATTGGGAAAAATGCGGGTGGGCATTAATATCATTTGGTTCGCCATGTGTAGCCCAGCGGGTATGAGCAACACCCATAGTTCCACTTATATCTTTTTCTTTAACAAAATTTTCCAGTTCAGCAACTTTTCCACTCTTTTTATAAATATTGAGATCTCCGTTTAGTAAAGCAACTCCGGCACTATCATAACCACGGTATTCAAGTCTTTGTAATCCTTTAATCAGGATAGGATATGCTTGTTTTTCTCCAATGTATCCAACAATTCCACACATTTTAAATACGAGTTTTAAGTTTATGCAAATCTAAAGAAAAATTTTTAAAAGTGACTAAATTTTTAAATGGATAAAATTATATTTATTTAAATTTCAGGTACTCCAGATACTCAATTAGAACCGTACGCCCATTTAAGATAGATAGAGCCCCAGGTAAAACCTCCGCCAAAGGCAGAAAGAATAAGATTATCCCCCTTTTTAAGTTCATTTTCCCATTCCCACATACAAAGAGGAATAGTAGCAGAAGTTGTATTTCCGTATCTTTGAATATTTATCATCACCTGTTCTCTTTTGATCTTCATGCGTCTTGCAGTAGCTTCAACTATTCTCAAATTAGCCTGATGGGGCACCAACCAACTAACATCTTTCGGTTCCAGTCTGTTTTTCTTCATTATTTCCACTGCAACATCTGCCATATTTGTTACAGCAAATTTAAAAACAGATTGTCCTTCCTGATAAATAAAATGTTCTTTAGCATCAACAGTTTCGTGAGAAGCAGGTTTCAATGAACCTCCTGCCTTTTGATGTAAATGTATTCTCCCTGATCCATCAGATTTCAAAATCGAGTCTTTTATTCCGACATCTTCTGTAGTGGGTTCAAGCAAAGTTGCTGTTCCTGCATCACCAAAAATAACACAAGTTGTTCTGTCGGAATAATCAACAATTGAAGACATTTTATCGGCACCAACAACGATAATTTTTTTATAAGTACCTGTTTCGATAAATTTAGATGCAGTAACCAAAGCGTAAATATAGCTCGAACAAGCGGCATTCAAATCATAGCTGAAAGCATTTTTTATTCCCGCCTTATCGGAGATAATATTTGCCGTTGCCGGAAATTGCATATCAGGTGTAACTGTAGCACAAATTAAGAGATCAATCTCATCAGCAGAAGTTCCTGTTTTTTCAAGCAATCCTTTAACAGCTTCAGCACCCATATCCGAAGTACCTTTTCCTTCTCCTTTTAATATTCTTCTTTCTTTGATACCTGTTCTGGACATAATCCATTCATCATTGGTATCAACCATTGTAGATAATTCATCATTGGTAAGAATATGATCAGGCAAATATGCATTTATACCTGTAATTGCTGCATTTATTTTACTCATTAAAACTTTAATTAAAAAATTTATAACTTATTTCGTTTATTATTTTCAGGATATCTTTTTAAGGCTTTCTTAATTTTTTGCGTGAGTTGTACTTCATACATTGCTTTTGAATGAAGAAGCATATTTTTAATGGCCAGAGGACTAGAGATTCCATGACCAAGCATTACAGAAGAATTAACACCAAGAATAGGAGTTCCTCCAAAATTCTCATAATTAAATCTTTTAACATAATCATCAACAAATCCTCGTTTCATCAAAAACCGATACATTGATTCCATTTGTTTCAAGACAACATTACCGGTAAATCCATCACAAACTATTACATCACATTTATCTCCCAGGAGATCTCTTCCTTCAATATTGCCAATAAAGTTAAATTCTTTAGAATCCTTCAATAATTTGTAGGTGTATTGAGCCAACATATTTCCTTTTTCTTCTTCTTCACCAATATTAAGTAATCCAATCCTGGGATTAGAAATACCATGCACTTCTTTTGCATAGAGAGATCCTAAAATTGCAAACTGGAACATAACATCCGGTTTTGGGTCGGGGTTAGTTCCTACATCAAGAAGAATAGTAATTCCACCACTTTCTTTTGGTAAAATTGCTGAAGTACATGGGCGAATAATTCCAGGAATAGTATTTATGCTATAAATAGATCCAACAAGCATGGCTCCGGTATTTCCGGCACTTGAAAAAGAATCAAGCTCTTGCATCTTAAGCATTTTAAAACCAACATAAAGACTTGAATCTTTCTTTTGGTTAAAAGCTTTAATTGGATGTTCAGCCATTTCAATAACCTCCGAAGTGTGAATAATATCAAAATTGTCAGGATCATAATTTTCCTGATTCAGCTTATCAATAATCAATTTCTTGTCGCCAATAAGTACGATGCAATCACTTGCAGGTAATTCTTTTAGAGCTTGTATTGCACCTAAAATGGTATTGTCAGGTGCAAAATCACCTCCCATTATGTCTAATCCGATTTTCATATTATCAGAAAATTCCTTTCAGAACTCAAAGAAAGAAAATTATTTTGTTTCTGTTGCAGGAATAACTAATTTTCCTTTGTAATAAAGGTCTCCATCAACATAATATGCTCTATGATATTTATGAACCTCGCCGGTAGTTGGGCAAGTAGCTAATGTTGGAGGAGTAGCTTTATAATGAGTTCTTCTTTTATCTCTTCTTTGTTTTGATATTTTTCGTTTTGGATGTGCCATTTTTAATATCTTATTTAATATTATTAATTATTTTTTCTTTAGTTTTATTAATTCAGTCCACCTTGGGTTAGTTGAGTCTTGATTTTCAAGAATCTTAAGTTTTCTGATTACTTCAGGATTACAAGTACTATTACCATTTTCGTCTTCCGGATGAATTTTTTTTATAGGAAGCAATAAATTTATATATTCATAAATATAATGGCTAAGATCAATTTGATGAGCGGTTTTAGAAATGATAAGTATTTCATCGGTTTCTTCATATTTTTCTTCGCCGAATTTTACAATCAGTTTTCTTCCCCCCGATACTTCAAAATCAAATGGATAAGAGCATCTGTCGCAATTAACAACAACAAAACCACTAATCACAAAATTGAAAACAAGCATATTCTCCTGCTTATTAAGCAATACATCAACATTTACTGTGCCATTACTAATTTCAGAATACTCTGTTTTTTCAAAGAACTCATCGGATACATCAAAATTAAATTGATGATCTCCATTTTTTAACCCACCAAATTGAATTACAAATTGTTTGAAGTAATTCATACTTTCTTTTTCTTCTTTTTTTTGGGCGGCAAAATTATATATTAATCCTATTAAATACAAACGAATATAAATAATTTTCAAAAACTTATGTAAATAGAGTCTGTTTTATTATTAGGAAAAGCTGATATTATTGACAATCATGCCCATATACAATTATTAATATCAATTTCAAATTTCAATCAGTATATCAACAAGTTGCGACAATGTTTTTTCAAGAATAGGTATTTGTAATTACAAATATTTAATCAATTAGATGATACTAATCAATTCGTGTATAAGTTAATTCCAATTTTAATCTGTTTGAATATGGAACTGGATCTGATGGATTTGTACCTGAGATTATAATTCTGTTTGCCTTAGTAGCACTTCCCGAAACCAATAAATTAAATTCGTTGGTTTCAATTTCATCAGTTAAAAGTTTCTGAATATATCGTGAAATCCGGAAATTATATCCACAATATGTGCTGTCATAATAACCACCAAAATAACCTTCGCCCT
Organism: Bacteroidales bacterium; assembly: GCA_021107915.1. Taxonomy (GTDB): domain Bacteria; phylum Bacteroidota; class Bacteroidia; order Bacteroidales; family JAIORY01; genus JAIORY01. The sequence goes on from JAIORY010000151.1 coordinate 5,384, forward strand.
CATATTGGTCAATAATAAATTCAGCTTCACCTTCTTCGCTAATTTTTATTAATGCAAGAGTTGATGGCAAATCATATTCTGATTCAGTTTCGGCAGGTGTTATCCAAAGCTTGGCCTGATTAATAAAAATATTACCGGAGTCTAACCAATTTTGTAAATATGGAAAGGTTATTATTGTTTTAACTCCTGACAACGGTTGCAAATAAAGAATCTTTTCTCCAAGGCTAGTACCTCCATATAAAACCTGATACTGAAAAGCCGATGAGGCATCAAGATAGTTGTTATGATCGTAATGATTAAAACGTGCACCATATTGTGTTGTTATAAAACTATAACTTAGCGAATCATTTTCATCGTTTTTATAATACATTTTCATTTTTGAAATTGCTGATGTTAGTCCGTAGAAAACAATTGCTCCATTATTTGTAACATCATCAACTGTAATATACAACCCTTTAAAGAAATCAACAAAATCAGTATTAGTTGCAAGATAAGCAGAATCTGCATTTAGAATTTTTTCGCCAAGTTCTGTAGAAAAATCACTCATATTAATACTTATGTGTGGCGAAAGAGTATCTTCACCAACAACAACCTTTGTATTTGGTTTTGGAAAATATGTATAATTTGCCAATTCAATACCGGTATTTGCAAGCTCATAATTTGAATAATAAGCTGTATCAAATACCATAGCTTCGTCGAGTTCGAATATTCTGATAGTTTGTTGAGTGTTTGTATCTCCGTATGCACCTGCTGTTGATAAGAAAAGCACGAGTGAATCAAGTACGGGATTTTCACCAAAGTCAGGAGCAAGAGTCGAAAGCCTGAATTGTGTATAAATACTTGCAGTACTTAATCCAAAAACAGGATCCATTATGCTACCAAGTAAATTATTTGTTAATCCGGTTGTGTTAACAGAGTCAACTAAAACTGAATATGCAACAACAGTAGTGGTATCACTAAATCTTACAATTAAATTATCTTGATCGGGTTGAAGTTCAAGTCCAATTTTTTCCAAATCTTTTTTACATGCACTAAAAGAAATGAAAACTAAAAGTGCCAGAATAAAAAAATAGTTCCAACTGTTAATTTTATTAATTCTCAATTTGTTAAAAATTATAATTATTAAACAATAAATTTATTAATCATTAACTTCTTTGTCTTCAAGGAAATTTTTATAAAAATCAGCGTATGCATCAATAAAATCATCCGAAGACTGATATTTAAGAATCGGTTTTCCTGATTTTTTAAGATATTCCTCTATTTCAGGATTAATCTTTTTAGATCCGTAAATCAAACCATCTGAAAAATCAATAGAAGCTTTGATCATGTTAACGTAGTTTCCTTCCTGATAGTGTGCGAGATCTTTATTTGTTATTCCTTCTTGTTTAATTTTTTTGGCGAAATTTTTATCAAGGGTTTCGTTAAAATCATCATCGTAAATTGAATAAATCACTTTTGAGTCGGAAAACAAAGGATTATCTTTAAAGGCTCTTTTAACATAAAGAGGAACCAAACTGGTAAACCAACCATGACAATGTACAATATCAGGAGACCATCCTAATTTGTTTACAGTTTCGAGAACACCTTTGGTAAAGAAAATTGTTCTTTCATCATTATCATCAAAGAATTTATTCTTTTTATCGGTGAAAATAAATTTACGATGAAAATAATCTTCATTGTCAATAAAATAGATTTGCATCCGTGCTTGTTGTATTGAGGCAACCTTAATGATTAATGGATGATCGTTGTCATCAATAATAAGATTCATTCCCGATAAACGAATAACTTCGTGAAGCTGATTTCTTCTTTCGTTAATATTTCCGAAGCGAGGAATGAATGTTCGTATTTCATTTTTTCTTTCCTGAATACCTTGAGGAAGATAACGACAAATTTTACTCATGTGAGTTTCCGGAAGGTAAGGTGTTATTTCTTGTGTTACGAATAATATCCTTGGTTTTTCCATTTTATATGATGTTTTTTGAAATGCAAAAGTAATAATATTTTCTGACTTTATTAATCCTCACACCTTAATATATGTTAAAAGATACAAAATGACTAAAATTTAAAATAACAAAATGACTAAAATTAGAAATAGTAAAATGACTAAAATTTAAAATCCAAAAAGACCTACGAGCTTGATTTTAGTGAATTTTTGGAAAAATAAACCAATAATTTTCTTTCTATAATAATAGAATAATATAATTTTGCTTGTTAATTTATTAACAAGATTTGTTAACTTGCTAAGATTAAACTTTATGTATAAAATTAATAAGCATCCGATTCTTGAAGTAAGGAACAACGAGAAAGTTAAATTCTTATACAACGGAAAAGAAATTGAAGGTGAAAAAGGATTTACTATTGCTGCAGCTTTGCATCAGGCGGGATTTCCTATTCACAGTCATAGCCTCGAAAATCGTGAACGTAGCCTTGAATGTGGTATTGGTAAATGCGGTGCATGTGAAATGCTGGTTGATGGGCATATAAAAAGAATTTGTATTACAAAAGTTGATGATGTAAAAACCGTTGATGAAATCCCAAAAGATTACAAACCTGAAATTTCAATTATCAACAAAGAAAATTCAATAAATATTTATAAAACAAGTGTTGTGATAATTGGTGCCGGACCGGCCGGTCTTGCAACAAGAGAAAAACTTATAGAAAATAATATCGAAAATATTGTTGTTGATAACAATGATAAAATAGGAGGGCAGTTTCCAATGCAAACTCACCAGTTTTTCTTCTTTGAAAAAGAAAAGAAATTTGGTGGAATGCGTGGATTTGATATTGCCAAAACCCTTGCCGGAGCTTCTAACGAAGGTATTTTCTTAAATTCTACAGTTTGGGATTTGCTTGAAGGAAACCGTGTTGCTGTTAAGAATACCAAAACAGAGGAAATATTTTATATTGATGCTGAATATCTCGTTATTGCAACTGGAGCAGTTCCTTTTATGCCGACTTTTGAAAATGATGACCTTCCCGGAGTTTATACTGCGGCTGTTGTTCAGAAAATGATGAACGATGAATTTACTTTGCTTGGTAAAAATGTATTGACAATAGGAGCCGGAAATATCGGTTACCTGACTTCTTATCAATTAATGCAAGCCGGAGCTAAAGTTAAAGCTATTCTCGAAGCAATGCCTTTTGAAGGTGGTTTTCCGGTTCAGGCAAACAGAGTGAGAAGACTGGGAATTCCAATTGAAATGTCAACTATACTTTTAAAAGCTATTCCAAATAAAGAACATACCGGAATTACCGGCGCAGTAGTTGCCGATTGTGAAAACTTTCAACCCATCCCGGGAACGGAAAGAATTATTGATGGAATTGATGCAATAAATATTTGTACAGGTCTTGTTTCTGATGATCAACTTCTGATAAAAGGAAATGAAATATTCGGGAGAAAATGTTTTGGTGCCGGCGATGCTATCAGAATTGGTGAAGGTACAAGTGCTGTTGTTCGCGGAAAACAAGTTGCTTATGAAATAATGCAGGAAATGGGAAGATCATTTGATTATGATGAATATCTTTCAATTTCAAAAGAATATATCGATTCGCAGCAGCATCCAAAAAAAGTAATTGAAAAACCATTTGTACCTGATGCCGAAAGACAATATAAAAAGCCATTCGTTCAGATAGATTGTTTGTACGGCTTTGCTTGTAATCCTTGTGTGTTTTCATGTCCTCACGGAGCAATTACTAAAACTTCAACCAGCACAGTTCCTTATTTAGATTTTGATAAATGTGTTGGATGTATGGAATGTGTTTATCAATGTCCCGGACTTGCAATTTTCGGTTATAATTTAAAGAAAGACTGGCTTTTTATACCAATTGAATATGAAGCTGAAGAAAACTCAGAAGTTTTTCTTGTTGATAATAATGCTACTAAACTTGGCGAAGGAATTATCGAAAAAATCCTGAAAAAGAAAAACAAAACTAATATTGCCAGAGTGAAATCTCTTGATATTTCCGGTGAAAAATTAATGGAAGTTCGTGGTTTTATTATCAAAGATCGTTATCCAGAAGCAATTGAATACAAAAATTCAGATCATCAAATTGAATCAGAAACTTATATTTGTCATTGCGATGATGTAAAAATGGATGAAATACTTGAGGTAGTTGGCGATAGAAAATTTATTTCCGTTGACGAAATCAAACACACAACCCGTTTGGGAATGGGTGCTTGTCGCGGAAAAAGATGTATTCCACGATTAAAACAAACCATCAGAAAATACGGAATTTCTATTGTTGGTGATGCTACTCCTCGCGGTCCACTTTCAAATCAGGTATTAATGGGCGAGTTATATCCGGGCAATAAACAAGAAAAAATTATTGCTCCGGGTTTAGGAAAACAAAGAAAAGTTATTAAAGTCGATTCTCTGATTGCCGGTGGTGGAATTGGCGGAAGTGCATTATTTCGATATTTTGCCGAAGAAGGCACAAAACCTGTTTTGATAAACTTTGGTCGTGGAGCATCATGGAGAAATATTGCCGGAGGGCGACCAAATTTCAGTTTACCTGAATTATCGGAAATCGCATCACAGAATCTTAAAATATTTGAAGATCTTCAGAAAATTAAAAATATTGATTTTCGTAAAATAAATTATGTAACATTTGCTCATGACAATGAAATGTACAAAGCTCTGGAAGCTTCAATAGCATGGTCGGATGCAAATATGATTGAACCAAAAGATTTTCAGAAATATATTTCTCCTTATTTTAATCCTGATCTAAAAACATATCATGCAGCTCTTGTTACCAAAAATTGCTGGCAGGCAACACCCGGAAGAGTTATTGATTCAATCAGGCAAATAGGAATCCAAAATGGGGGCGAAGTTCTTGAAGATTGTAAATTGATTGATGTTAATAAAAATGGTAAATTATATCACGTTCTTGTTAAAAATCATAATAAAGAATATGTTGAATATCAAACCGAAGTTTTTATAAATGCTTTAGGACCTGAGGGTAAAAATTTTGCAAAGAAACTGGACATTGAAACCGGCTTGTTTCCTGTAAAACATCAGGCATTTATTACTCGGCGTTTACCATTTATGGGAAGTAATAATAACCCATTACCTATGGTTATTGATCGTAGAAAATACAAAGGGTTTTCGGCAGTTTACGGACAACAATTAGCCGAAACCGGACAGATTATCGGTTGTGCTTCACCTGCTATTGAGCATCTCGAAACAGATAAAAATCAAAAAATTAATTCTAAAGAATTTATCGAAATTGTCTCGGAAGTTTTTGTTGACTGGATTCCTGAATTATCTTCTGTGGGATTTCAGGCAATTTGGTCGGGATATTATGTTGAGCCAAAAATGGTAATAGATACTGAAAAAGGATTATTCCTCGGACTTAGAGGTCAGGGATTTATGCTCGGACAATATCTTGCCAAATTGTATGTGGATAAAATAATGGGTAAAAAAGTTCCTGATTATTTTGATAGATTGCGTTTGGGTGGTGATGGATTATTGGAAAAAGCATTTAAATAAAAATTTTAATTATTCAGCCACTTCCTAAAATCACTCATTCTGTTGTAGCTTACAATTATTTCGTTATCAGATTTTGGTTTTAATTCGATTTTAATTCTGCTTTTCGATAACGAATACATATTTTCAATAGAAGATATATTTACAATAAACTGACGGTTAACCCTGAAAAAGTTTTTTGGGTTGATAATATTTTCCAATTTTTCTAAAGAATAATCAATAGAATAATTATTGTTGCCTTTTGTGCAAAGAAAAACATTTTCATTATTAACATAAAAATATGCAATATCATCTGTTTTTATACTTTTTATCTTTTGTGCATAGCGAACAATAAACCTTTCCTGATAGTTGTTTTTTTTACTTAAAATATCAATCAAGGAAGCATAATCAATTGAACTTGCATTTTGTGCCCGGTTCAGTTCATTGAATTTTTCCAGACTTTTTTCCAATTCCTTGATTTCGATTGGTTTTAACAAATAATCTATGCTGTTTACCTTGAATGCCTTAATTGCATATTGGTCGTAAGCAGTGGTAAAAACAATTGGTGTTTTAATCTTTGTTTGCTCGAAAATTTTAAAACAAAGTCCGTCAGCGAGATGAATGTCAAGAAATATTAAATCAACAGTATTGTTATTTAACCATTTAACGGACTCTTCAATACTATCAATTTTATTTTGAACATTAATGTTTCCATCAATTTGAAGCAACATTTTTTCCAGATTATTTGCTGCAATTTTTTCGTCTTCTATTATTAATACGTTCATGTTTTATTGATTAAAACTTCGTTTTTTAATCTGTGAATCTGTGGCTATTTTTTAACTATTCAAAATAATATTCATTAAAGACTAATCCATAGCATTGTCAGGATTTCATTTCCACATAAGAATCTATTCCGTTTTCTTTTATCTCTTTTATATTAGTTTGAATTTCATTATCAATATGTATCTTGAACAATGTATTGAATTTTTTACATAAATCATCACATTCTGCACAGGTAAAATAGTCTTTTTTTATTGCGCATTTACGAATACCGCAAAAAGGATTACCACCTTTGTTGCGGCAACCGGG
>JAIORY010000146.1 GCA_021107915.1 Bacteroidales bacterium
CGTTACAAAGATGTGCTTGCTTATCCGATTTGTCATGCCTCATATCCAGTTTCTGCTTGGTTTATATTGAGCTTGCCGAAGTATCAGTACCGACTTTTGTAGTCTCGCTTCCTTCAGTGCATACCTCACGGTAAACCACTCCCGATACACTTCGTTTTCGGGACAGGCTTTGCGACTTGCTAAAACTTTCCCGACAGTATTGTCGGGACGTTTAAGGGACTTGCACCCTCTGGAAAAATAAAGTTTTACTCATTCAAATAAGTTTCTGAATAAATATTTGTATTTTTGGAATTTATTCTGATACTTGCGAATGGGTGTGCTATTGCTCATGCTGGGCACACACAAAAGCAAAACTGCATTAAAACGCAGTTTAGCAAGAAACGTTGTAGGGCATTAAAATATTGGAAATATATTTATAAAGAACAAGATTATAAATTTCTGGAATATAAAAATGAAATGATTAATTGCCGACATTAATTCAAACCATAATTGTTATGAAAACATTAACTATTTTCTTTTCGGTTCTTTTTTTCCTCTCAACTTCTGCATTTGGACAAAACCCAAAGTTGACAGGATTTAATAACTATACAAAATGGATAGATAAAAACAAAGATAACACCCTTAGTGCAAAAGAATTAGTAAATCTGGATGAATTTGTATTAAATGACAAGAGTGCTTTTTCATTTATAGTTATGATCCCGCCACCTAAATCCTTTTGGACTCTTAAGATAGAAAAGATACCTAGCCAGAACTTTATTATTGAAGCGAAAGATAATGACTCCGGAATGGAATGGAAAGTTTATGAATCCTTTTGTAATCGTGGAAAAATAAACTTCTTCGAAATGAAACCTATCAGCGGCAACATTACATTAACCTGTACTTATACAGAATCTAATATAAAACGATCTTTGACATACAACTACCAACCGGAACATAAAGAGTTAGACCAGCATTTGAATTATTATTTAAGTAAGGAGCAGATTCAAACTTATTCTGAATTAAATGAAGAAAAAATTAATACATATAAAAATTCAAAAACAGCAAGTTTAGTGGTTTTTCAGGATTATAGCTATATTTACAATTTTGAGCTTCCTTTCAAAAAAATAGCTGAAAGGCTTGTAGTATACGCCGGATTAACTATAGCTGATAATGGAAATACTACACCTGATTTACAGATTGTTATTAATACACATGGAAATTCTACCTGGCTTAATGTAAGAATGAAAGACATTAACAATTCTTATCAATCTGTTGATATAGCAACAGATGTCTCTATATATTACACCATTATATTCAAGCATCAAGAAAATATTTATTACGCTAATGATTTTAACTGGCACAAGAAGTTTGATAGAACGGAAACTGAATATAAAGGGAGCAGAATGGTGCAACATATCCCTCATATTGCAAATAATTATTCTGACATATTTTATGAAGGTTCCTTTTTAAAAGATTTTGGCGAAATGCTCACTAGTGCTTTAGAGCTTGACCCTGTTAAATTTTATCTGAATGCATCAGAAGATGAAAATGAAAGTATTAGTTTTCACGCAGTAGAACTAATTGGAGAACTCCGTGACACAAGTGCTTTTGCCCCACTAGTACGCATTTACGAGAATGAATCTCGAAGGAAGCGAGTTGCTGCTATATATGCATTAGGTGAACTTCAAGATCTGCGCTCGATGGATCTTTTACTTGATGCACTAGTTCAGAAAGATTCTTATATAAGATTAACTGCAGCAAAAGCACTTGGAAAATTGAATAGTCTCAGAGCAGTTGAGCCCTTGATCTTAGCTTTAGATGATGAGAATTACTTTGTGGTGAGTAATGCTGCACAGGCTTTGGGGCAACTGGGAGATAATCGTGCTGTTAAACCCTTAATCCTGTCAATTGAAAAAGTCGCTAAATCTGCACTCAATGGAGTTATTATAGCCCTTGGTGATTTAGGGGATCCATTGGCCATTGAACCTATTATTCCTCTATTGAAAAAAAAACGATATAAAATCGAAGCACAAAATACCTTGGTGCAATTAACCGGAATAGATAATGGTAAAAAATATAAGGATTGGAAAAATTGGTGGAATGAGCATAAATCAAAATACATACATGAATAAAACGCCCTACAATAAGCTGTCATAAGCCATGCGGGGTTCACATACATAATTTGGGATTAATTGTACACTCTATTAATTTTAATTAAATTGATAAATATCATGAAAACTATAATTAAAGCATTTCTAATTATAAATATATTTATGTTATGCAATGTTTCCGTCTCATTTTCTCAAAGCTCCGAACAACTTACAGAAAAAACTATTAAGGAAGAACTCGACACAAAAGGATTGAAGAAGTTTGTTCATGATTTAAAACAAAATTCTCTTGAGCTAAAAACTAAAAAAATTGAATTGCTTGGAAAGATAGGTAATCCAGAAGTTGTTGAGCTATTGGCTAATAATTTCCTAAAAGATCAATCAGAAAGTGAACAAATTAGAAGTTTAGCCGCTTTTACATTGGGGGAAATAAAAGACCAAAAAGCGTTAAAACAGCTAATTAAGTCACTTAAAAAAGATTATAGTCCGATTGTTCGAATTGAGGCTGCCACCGCATTAGGGAAAATAGGATCACCCATAGGAGTTAATCCACTTATTGCAGCACTTAAGAAGGACGAGAATAATAAAGTTAGAGAGGTTTCTGCTGTGGCACTAACAAGAATAAAAGATCCTGGTGGAGTTAATTCTCTAATTGAAATCTTGAATTTTTATGATGATAATATATCAAAAATATATGCAATAAAAGCATTGGGAACAGCTAAGGAAATCCGAGCAGTTAAACCACTTAATTCTATGGTCGGTTCTCGATACTCTATGCAATTAGATATTCAAATAGAAGCAGTAAAAGCTTTAGTAAAAATAAAAGATAAAACTTCAATTCAACCTCTTCAAAGAGCATTTGAGAGCAAGCAGGTAAAACTACAAAAAGAGGCTGCCATAGCATTATGCAAATATGGTGTAATTAATCTTAGAAATACCGTTTATAGAAGTCACTCCAAAAGTGCCAAAGAATCAGCCAAGGAAGCACTTATTAGTATTGGTGATTCTGTAGTCAGTCAATTATACCGTTTTAAGCCTCTCCAAGATTATATGCTATCAGCTTTAGTAGAAATCGGTTCACCTCAAGCAATTGAATTGCTTATTAACTCATTAAAGAATTTATCTGTTCCTTATCGAGAGAAAATAGAAGCATCTCTTCTTTTAATCGGTAAACCGGTTATTAAACCTTTGGCAAAGGTAAGGATGGATGTGGATAATTTTTTATTGGATTGTAATCTGTTTAGTCATCAGCAAAAAAAAATATCAAAAAAGCTTAAGAAAGAAATTGAAACACTTTTAGAAAAACTGGATTATACTCCAAGTCAAGAAGAGCAAGCGGCATATCTTATCATAAATCTAAAGCTGGATGAGGTGAGGAAGATGGGTAAATCTGCCGTAAAACCTGCAATAGCTCTTTTAAATCACAAAAGTTCTATAACTCGATCAAATGCAATTAAAGCCATGAGAGAGATAATTGATACAAGCTTTGTTAATCCTTTAATACAAATATTGGAAAATGACAAAAACTTTAAGGTTCGTTTACAGGCAGCAAAAACTTTGGGTGAAATAAAAGATCCAAGTGCTGTTGATCCTTTATTATATTCATTAAAAAATGATGAGAATTATAAAGTTAAAGAAGAAGCAGCAAGTGCATTAGGAGTAATAAAAGACAATAGGGCAATAGTGCCTCTTATCAATATAGCCAATGAAGATAGTAAAATGTTCTATTCTGCTTTTGGTGCTTTACTAAGTATAAATGCAGAAAGCCCTCCTGCTATTAAGTTTTATAATAATGCACTTTTAAAAATGAGAGGGTACACTTCTCAACTTCTTAAGGCTGCGAATATTATTCTTAATTCAAAAAAACCAATACCTGCGAAAGTACGAGAGAAAGCATTAAGTCATATTGCAAATTTCACAACCCTAACAGAAATTATGAATTATAGCAAGTTTGGAAAACCTGTTTCATTGGTTTTGAAAAATACGGAAGGAAAAGAAGTAGCAAAAAGAAGGTATGTTTATAGTCAAAAGAATAAAAGTAAAATAACATCTGAAATAATAGAAGATCTCATCACGGGTAAAGAAATTCATGTTACAAAATACAACCAAACCGGGCAATCGATAAATCAGATGTATCTGTGTTTGGATAATAAAGGAAATATTATAAAAAAAGCAGGTAAAGCTGTATTAACAAAAACAATTATAGAGGAAAATAAATCTTCAATATACACAACATATAATCTCGGATATAAAGAAAGAAGTACCAGATCTATTTACCCTTGTAAAAAATGCTCAAGTCTTTCTAAAATCAAAAATTGTAAATATATTTGGTAAGAAGTTTTATCAATTAAAATCATACAAAATGAAAAAAAACATGTTTATTTTAATTTTGGTGATATTTGCAATCACAAGTATTGCTAATTGTGTTTATGCACAACAATCAGGTACATTTACCGATAGTAGAGACAGTCAAATTTATAAAACCGTAAAAATTAATAAATGTTTGTTTTTTAAATATAATTTTTTTAAAAACTTGTTTTTTTATATCTTTGTTCACAACATAGAACAATACCAGCTTGTTTGAAAGGAATCATCCATTCATGCAAGTTTAGCTCCTTATTATCTACAAACTAATTGGATTGTTATAACACAAAAAACAAATTACGATGAAAAAATTAATATCACTTCTCATTTTAGGTTTCATCATCCATGCTACCACATTCTCCCAATCCTGCTTGCCTGAAGGAATTACTTTTACATCACAGGCACAAATTGATAATTTTCAAAGCAATTATCCTGGATGTACGGAAATAGAGGGTGATGTTGATATTAATGGGAAAGATATAACAAACTTAAATGGTTTAAGTGTTTTGACAACCATAGGGGGTTATTTTACAATCGGTAATCCTTATATTGGCAATCCTATTTTGACTAGTTTAACAGGGTTGAATAATATGACTTCCATTGGGGGAGACCTTATTATTAGTAATAACCCTTCCTTAACAAGTTTAACTGGTCTTGAAAATATTACTTCTATCGGGGAAAGTTTTGTAATTGGTTTCAACGAATCACTAACAAGTTTAATAAAATTTAACTTTGATACAATCGGTGGGCATCTTACAATATGTTTCAACGCATCCCTTACAAGTATATCAGGACTTGAAAATGCGACTTACATTGGGAAATGCATTTCAATTGGAGATAACGATGTCCTGACAAGTTTAACTGGTCTTGAAAATGTTACTTCTATTGGGGAAGACCTTTATATTAACGGCAACCCTGTTATGTCAAATTTAACAGGACTTGACAACGTAACCACCATTGGGGGAAACCTTAAAATTCAACTCAACTATTCCCTTACAAATTTAACTGGTCTTGAAAATGTGACTTATATTGGTGGTGACGTTAATATTTCATACAATCATTCCCTTACAAGTTTGTCGGGACTTGACAATGTAGATACTGGCTCAATAATTAACTTATTAATTACTAACAACTATTCCTTATCTAATTGTGAAGTGCAATGTATTTGTAATTATTTAGCTAATCCTAATGGAACAGTAAATATTTATGGTAATGCAGCAGGTTGCAACAATCCAAGTGAAGTAGCAAATGCTTGTGGGATTACTTTACCATGTCTTCCTTATGGTAACTATTATTTCAATTTGCAAACAGAAATTGATGATTTTCAAACTAACTACCCTGATTGTACTGAATTAGAAGGTTTAGTTATTATTCAAGGAAATAATATTACTAATTTAATCGGATTAAATATTATAACAACTATCGGGGGAGACCTTATAATTGAGAACATAACTCTATCAAGTTTATCAGGACTTGACAATGTAACTTCGATAGGAAAAAGTCTTAGTATTAAATCTAATGGATCCCTGATCAATTTAGCAGGTCTGCATAATATAACTTCCATTGGAGAAAGCCTAAGTATTATATCCAATGGATCCCTGATCAATTTAGCAGGTCTGGATAATATAACTTCCATTGGAGAAAGCCTAAGTATTAGATCCAATGGATCCCTGATCAATTTATCAGGATTGGAAAATATAACTACTATTGAAGGAAGTTTATATATTGGTGATTATTTTGGTGGAAACCCATCTTTGACAAGTTTAAAGGGTTTAGATAATGTAACTTCAATCGAAGGATATTTGAATATTAGTCAAAACAATGTCCTAACAAGTTTTACAGGGCTTAACAATGTGACATCTATCGGACATTTGTATATTAGTCATAACAATGCTCTAACAAGTTTTACGGGTCTTAACAATGTAACATCTATCGGAGGACATTTGAGTATTAGTCAAAACGATGCCCTAATAAGTTTTACAGGCCTCAACAATATGACTTCGATCGGAGGACATTTGAGTATTAGTCAAAACGATGCCTTAACAAGTTTTACAGGCCTTAACAATGTGATGTCTATCGGAGAATATCTTAATATTTTTCAAAACGATGCCCTTACAAACTTTACAGGTCTTAACAATGTGACTTCGATCGGAGGATATATTGATATTAGTCATAACAATGTTCTAACAAGTTTAACCGGGCTTGACAATGTGATTTCGATCGGAAGAGATATTGATATTGGTTATAACGATGTCTTGACAAGTTTAACCGGGCTTGATAATGTAGCTTCTATCGGAGGGTGCCTAAATATTGAATACAATGCTGCCCTGACAAATATTATTAGCTTAGACAATGTGACTTCCATTGGAGAAAACCTTTGGATTAATTCTAACAATGCCCTGACAAATTTATCAGGTCTCAACAACGTGACTTTCATCGAAGGAGATATTCATATATACAAAAACTATGGTCTGACAAGTTTAACCGGACTTGACAATGTGACTTCTATTGGGGAAGACCTTTGGATTGAATCCAACTACACCCTAATAAACTTAATAGCACTTAACAATGTGACTTCTATAGGAGGAAGTCTTTATATTAAGCATAACGATGCCCTGACAAGTTTAACCGGACTTGACAATATGACTTCCATTGGAAGAGACCTTTTTATCGTAAATAACGATGCTCTAACAAAAATAACAGGGTTGGAAAATATTGACGCGAATTCTATTGTTGATTTAGTCATTATTTATAACAATTCTTTAGCCACTTGTGATGTACAAAGCATTTGCAATTATCTTGCCAGCCCAAATGGAAATATTTCAATCTATACTAATGCTACAGGATGTAACAGCCAAGAAGAAGTTGAAGAAGCTTGTGGTATTGGAATTCCAGATATAAATATCGATTCTGAATTTACAATATTTCCCAATCCTGCTGAAAAAGAAATTTATATTTCCGGCAAGAATATTGAAAAAATAAAAGAAGTAAATATTTATAATCAAATCGGGCAAAAGGTATTTCATAAAAATCAAATATCAAATTCAATTAATGTTTCCATGCTCCGGCAAGGGATGTATATTATTGAATTGGTAACAAAGGATTTGAGAGTAAGGGAGAAATTGGTAATACGATAAAAAAAAATCAAAATAATTAATCCTACTTTCAATAGAAATCAATACTTTTATATCATAAATCAAAATCATAACAAAATGAGAAATTTAAAAAAAATATCACTATTATTAGTTTTTTTTGCATTAAGTGCATTTGTATTTGGTCAACAGGATTGTAAAGTTCTTATGGCAAAAATTTCCGACACTTATGTTGGGAAATGCAAAAAGGGTCTGGCACACGGAAAAGGAAAAGCCGTAGGAACTGACACTTATGAAGGATATTTCAGGAAAGGATTGCCAAGTGGTTATGGAATATACACCAGCTCAACTGGAGAGGTTTATAAAGGAAAATGGAAAAAAGGCATGAAAGATGGCGAAGGAGAATTTATTTTTGGCGATAGTAAAAAAGACAGCACATTAGTCGGTATCTGGAAAAAGGATGTATATATTGGTCTGAAACCTGAAAAGCCAAACGTAATTCATAAGGAAAATGTTGACAGGTACAGTTTCAGAAGGCAAAGCGATGGTAATAGGGTTTTTATTGATATTTTTCGAAATGGCACCCGAAATGCAGACATCGAACAATTCAGAGTAATTGGAACCAGTGGAATTAAAACACAAGACGAATATATAGTTTACTATGAAGAAGTAGTATTTCCATTTGTTTGTAAAATTAATTACAAAACATGGAATAAAGCTCATACTGCACAGTATTATGTAACATTTGAATTTAAGATTACACAATCCGGTACATGGAAACTATCAATTTATAACTAATTAGTGTCTGTCAATAAAGTTAATTATGTTGATAAAATTTTAGATTTATGATTTAAAATTTATAGATTTCAATTTATAGAATTCACTAATATCAACAATTTTTAAAATCTTAAATCTGAATTCTAAAATGCCGAGTTTTGCTCGAGCATCCTCGAAGCTTGCTTCGGGATCTTAAATTGTTTGAACAAGACTTTAAATTAATAGTAATAATTACAAATAACAAAATGAGACATCTAAAAAGAATATCACTAATATGTATTTTTGTTGCATTAAGTGTATTTTTATATAGCCAACAGGATTGCAAAGTTCTAATGCCTGAATTATCCGGCACTTATATTGGAAAATGCAAAAAGGGTCTGGCACACGGAAAAGGAAAAGCCGTAGGAACTGACACTTATGAAGGATATTTCAGGAAAGGATTGCCAAGTGGTTATGGAATATACACCAGCTCAACTGGAGAGGTTTATAAAGGAAAATGGAAAAAAGGCATGAAAGATGGCGAAGGAGAATTTATTTTTGGCGATAGTAAAAAAGACAGCACATTAGTCGGTATCTGGAAAAAGGATGTATATATTGGTCTGAAACCTGAAAAGCCAAACGTAATTCATAAGGAAAATGTTGACAGGTACAGTTTCAGAAGGCAAAGCGATGGTAATAGGGTTTTTATTGATATTTTTCGAAATGGCACCCGAAATGCAGACATCGAACAATTCAGAGTAATTGGAACCAGTGGAATTAAAACACAAGACGAATATATAGTTTACTATGAAGAAGTAGTATTTCCATTTGTTTGTAAAATTAATTACAAAACATGGAATAAAGCTCATACTGCACAGTATTATGTAACATTTGAATTTAAGATTACACAATCCGGTGTATGGAAACTGAATATTTATAACTAATTAACTTTCTTGAATTAATATCAGGAAAAATAAAGCATGAAAAAAATTAGACAGGCTTTTGGTACTTATCTTGCTTTACCTTTTATTTACGGTATTTCAATTCTTCCACATTTTATCCTTTACGGGATATCGGATTTTTTCTTTGTACTGTTATATTACCTTGTCGGATATCGAAAAAAAGTGATTTATAATAATTTAATAAATTCATTTCCCGACAAATCACATAAAGAAATAAAAAGCATACAACGAAAATTTTTTCGTAACCTGACGGATATTACTATTGAGACCATTAAAGAATTTACAATTTCGGAGAAAACAATAAAAAAACGATTCAAATTTACAAACCCCGAACTCTTCCGGCATTATTACGATAAAGGAAAAAGTGTAATGATGCTGATGGGGCATAATAATAATTGGGAATACGGAGTAAGTACCCCTTTGTGGGTTCCTCATAAATGCTGGGCTGTATATGCAAAACTTGGAAATAAATCCTTAAACAAATATGTTGTTCGGGTAAGAGAAAAATTTGGATACACTCTTTATCCAATGGAAAAAACTTATGATGTTATGCTTGAACACAAACAAGGCGACAAGTTGTATATGTTTATGGCAGATCAAAGTCCTCATCGCAATAAAATAAAATACTGGATTAACTTCCTTAATCAGGAAACTCCTGTGCATATCGGAGCAGAGAAACTTTCTAAAATGCTTGATACAGTTGTGATTTTTATTGACATCCAAAGAGTAAAACGCGGATATTACGAAGTTACCGCCCAAACTTTATTCGAAGAACCACAAAAAACCAAAGAACACGAAATAACTGATAAGTATTTCGAAGTACTTGAAAACATAATCAGAAAAAAACCCGAAAATTGGTTATGGTCGCACAAGCGATGGAAGTATAAAAAACCCCCTTCCCAGCGACCATAGGGAGTCCGTATGGACCTTCCCCCAAAAGGGGAAGGAGTTACATTGTATAAGATTACTGAATTATTTTTAAATGGCATTTCAGACAAAATGGGAAGGAGTTACATTGTATAAGATTTCTAATTTAGACTTGTTTTTACGTTTTTAAATTTTAGCTCATTTTAAATTTCAGTAGTCATTATAAATTTTATCTTTGCATAAAACAAAAAACACTTGTGACAGAATTATTCATTACCGGTTTTATAAACATCAGATGGCTCGACATTCTTGATATTCTGCTTGTTGCTCTTTTATTTTATGAATTATACAGATTACTAAGAGGCACAGTTGCAATAAATATCTTTATCGGCATTTTAGCTCTTTTCCTTATTTGGAAAGTAGTAAGTGTATTAGAAATGGAGCTTCTAAGTCAAATACTCGGGGGTTTTATTAGTGTTGGTTTTATTGCACTTATCGTGATATTCCAACCGGAGATACGACAGTTTTTATTTACTCTTGGCACACCAAAATTTATTTTAGGAATAAAGAAAAAATTCTTTTTTTGGCAAACTCATCTAAAAAGCTATAAAAATAAACTTGATATCGACAAAATAATAGTTGCCTGTCAGAGAATGTCGGAAGCTCAGGAGGGAGCATTGATAGTTATTGCAAGAGCCAATGAATTACAGCAGTTTACCGATACAGGTGAAATATTGGATGCAGAAATTTCATCACCATTAATCGAAAATATTTTTTATAAAAACAGCCCGCTTCACGACGGAGCTTTGATAATTGTTCGTAATAAAATCCGTGCTGCCGGATGTATTCTACCTGTTTCCTCAAACAAAGATATCCCTGCCCGTTTGGGATTACGTCACCGCGCTGCCGCAGGAATAACCGAGCAATCAGACGCAATTGCCATAATTGTCTCCGAGCAAACCGGAAGAATTTCATATTGTAAAAACGGAGAACTTTCCCGCAGAGTACAACCCGCCCAATTAAAAGACTTTCTGGAAGAGGAGTTTGGGATTGAGTAAAACTGGTTTCGGGTTTTGAGTTTCGGGTTTCGGGTTTCAAAAATCATGCTCATCCGCTTAGCGCCTCGAAGGCGCTTAGCGGTTTTAAGCATCCAACATCTCATAATCCACGACAGCAATATTCTCAACTATCTTTTTTAGAAAATCTACCACTTTCACATGTTCGGGATGAACTCTATATTTATCAAGGTCATCGGGATTATTAAATTTGGATGTAAGAACAAGATCGTAAGCTGATGGTTTACCGCTAATATTTAAGCCAACTTCCATTTTCAATAAACCGGGGATACTTTCTGTGAGAGCTTCAAGATTGTTCTTTAGTTTTATGGCGTTTTCTTTCTTATCTTTTCCCTCTTTTAGTTTTATCATTACAATATGCTTGATCATGGTCTTTGATTTTAGATTTATGATTTTTAAAATTTTATAATTACGATATGCTTGATTATAGGGACATTTATTTATAATTTTGAATTTGAGTCCACTCCAAAAAGTTTTTTATTAGCCACTAAAACACAAATACACTAAATTTCACTAAAATTAAATTATTGATATTCATTGTTTTGTGGATTTTCGTGTTTTAGTGTTTTTGTGGCAGCTTTTATTTTTTTACTTTTTGAAGTGGGTTCAAATTTTAAATTCATTTCCCTAAAATATCAATAACTTTTCAGTTCTTTGAAATTCTTTATTCGAAACATTTATAAAATATACTCCCGAATTAAGATTTGA
>JAIORY010000178.1 GCA_021107915.1 Bacteroidales bacterium
CATTAACCATTGTAAATTTCAAAATGCACTTTCAGCGCATTTTAAAATACAATTGGTATAACTTGATGTAAGATAATAAATTATTGCTTACACCCAACAAACTTTCTCGTTTTTATGAATTTTTCAGGTTAATAGAATATTGATCCGAGAATAATAACAAGCAAAGCAAAAACCATATAAAGAGATGCTACTTTAAAGACTTGAAAATTTGATTTATCACTTGGTTTTAAAATGCTATACATTGCAAACCCAAAAGCGATAATTGCTAATAATACTAACACACGTAAAAAACTCCATGAAAGACCTAACGCAAAAGCCCCTAACGCAAAAGCAAAAGCTGATGAAATAGTAGAAAGAGCAATAATTAAACGTACATTTTTAAACCCGTACTTAGATGCAAAAGTGGGAATTTGAGCATAGTTGTAATCTTTAAAATGATGCATATTAAAAGTCATAATATGTGTTGGTATCCAGAAAATAATAGAAACAGCCAAAAGTATTCCTATCAAGTCAATTTCACCAACTCCTAAAACACGACCGGCTAAAATAGGCATGCCACCGGATATTCCACCCCATAAAATTGACCAGGCTGATGTCCTTTTTAACCAAATTGTATAAATTATAAAATCAATAAACAGACCTGCAAAAATAATTAATGCATAAAGTGGAGATAAATAATAAGCCAGACTTAAACCAACAACATTTAATACTGTGCCAAAAATTACAGCTTCTTTTACACTAATCTTTTTGGCAGGCAAGGGGCGATGTTTAGTTCTTTGCATTTTAGCATCAATGTCCCTATCCCATATCATATTATATACTGTAGTTCCACTGATTACTAAAAATAAACTTATGATCATCCCTAAAGTTAATTCCCAACTAATGTATGGGCAGCGTGCACTAATAAACCCTGTAATACCTGTAAGCAGTAAAAGTAAAGTTTGTAAACTTTTAATTAACTGCCAATATATCCCAAATTTTATTTTCAATTTTTTGATCATTAAAATAAGTGTAACTAATCAGAATGTTGAAAGGTAACAAATAATTAAATGATAAATTATTTCTTTATAATTTGATAAAATACGCCTCGTTCCTGTCTGATAGGTTCAACTTTTTTTTCTGATTCTAAAACATCAAGATATTTATTGATTTCATTGATGTGCAATCCAAGAATTTTAACAAGATCGTCAAGAGTACATGGTCTTCTGAAAATTGTTTCTAAAATAGCCGATTCGGTATCCGAACGATATGATTTAATATCTTTTCGTTCGGGAGCAGCAGCAATGATTTCAACATTATCTAATTCCCAATAGTTTACAATTTCCTGCAATTCTTGTCTGCTCATTGTTCTTAAACCATCAATTACTCCCGGTCTGTCAAGAGAGTTTAATTGAATACTCTCGGGCTTGATTTTTAATATTGCTTCTTTAAGTAATTTCAAATTTTCCTTATCATCATTATATTCCGGTATAATAAGAACTTCTAACCATATTTTTCCTTTGTATTCTTTTCTAAATTCAACTAAACCATTTATATAATCAGATAAATCTAAAGAATGAAAAGGTCTGTTAATTTTTCTATAAGCATTATCTGATGCTGCATCCAAAGATGGAAGTACAAGATCGGTTTTTAAGATTTCTTTTCTTATTTCTTTGTTGTTTAATAAAGTTCCGTTTGTAAGTAAAGCAAGAGAAATATCAGGATAATTTTGTTTTATATAATTTATTACATCACCAATTCGGGAATTAAGAGTTGGTTCTCCCGATCCGGAAAAAGTAATGTAGTCAGGTGCAGGATTGTTGCTCATAAAATGTTTTAATTCCTCAATCACCTTATCATAAGGAACATATTCTTTTCTTTCTGTTGTTAGATTTGTTGTGCGACCACATTCACAATAAATACAATTTAGTGAACATACTTTATGAGGAACAAGGTCAACTCCGAGAGACATTCCCAAGCGTCTTGATGGTACCGGTCCGAATAAATATTTGTACATGATTTGCAATTTACGATTTATGATTTATGATTTTAGTCTTCTCCTTATAGTTATCGGGATCAGTCTCCAGTCAGCAGTCTCCAGTCAGCAGTAGGCAGTCTTCAGTCTGCTAACTGCCTACTGAAGACTGCTGACTATTTCATTTAAATTTATTTAAATTATTCATCATATAGTTTAAAAGTTTACCGACTTCTTCTGATTTTAATATTAGTTCATTATATTTTTCTTTTTTAATATATTTACATGAAAAAGAGAAATCTAACCAAACTTGTGTTTCTGTATTTTCAGCATCAGCATCACTTAACTTACTAATAAAATGTTTAGGATTAATTCTTTTTCTGTATGCTTCTCCAATGTTTGCACATACAGAACGTGAAGACCTTCTTATTTGATCTGTTAAAGAATACTTTTCTTCTATAGGAAAAATTTTAGATATTTCGAAAATTTCCATCGCTAATGTAAATGATTTCTGATATGCCTGCAATTCTCTAAATCCCATGTTTTTATTAATATTATTTTTAATTTACTCACTGAGTATTGCCAACTGACAACTGCTGACTGTGTACTGCCGACTGCCAGCTCTTAATTATAAGCCAAACGAATCTTTTCATCAGTTAAGGTAGGTTGAATAAACTCTTGCCATTTTGGCGAATTCCAAGTACCTAATTTCGTATGAACGTCATAGTATTTTTGAGGAATTGGGTGAGTTCCGACAACTACTTTAACTTTATATCTTTCTTCAATATATTTTTTGAAATGACTAATATTATTGCAAGGCGGGTATCCAACAACCAAGCCGGTTGCAAGATGAATTACCTCTACTCCGTTTTTTACCATTTCTTCGGGAGTATATTCAATATTTCCTCCCGGGCATCCTCCGCAGGTTGTATATCCGACAAGTTCCAATTCATCTTCTTTTTTATAAATACTAAAAGCACCTTCTCTGTTTTTCATCGCTCTGAAGCATTTACCTCCCGCACAAGTGTGGTAACGATTACAAATAATAATTCCGATTTTAGTTTTCATTGAATTTTTGTTTTTTAGTAATTTATTTCAAAAATAAGGCTATCCGTTTAAAATTGGACAAATTAAACCATATAAGGCATATAAGGTAATATAAGTTTTTCCTTATATGTTCTTATATGCCTTTTATGGTTCAAAAAAAAGATAGTGTCCAACTTCACGCATATAATCAAAAATTTATTCCCTTCAAAATTATATCATTTTCTTTAACTTTCAAATCATTTGCAATAACATGGCATTTTGCTTTCAGAAGAAAAAATACTGAACGCTTAACATTTGAAAGTCCTTCATAATTTCCCTGACCTTTACTGATAACCATATCAGCTTTATTAAATCTTTCCATAAAGTCATTATTACATAACTCCGGGATAACTGCCGGAGCCGAGCTTCCTGAAGAAATAATTTCAGCAACTTTATCAATTCCCGAGGCAACAGCATCTTCATAAGTTGCATCGTTAATTACCGGAATATCACGTACAACGTAAGTTACAGGCTTATTTAATTCTTCAATTAATAACTTGTCAAATACCGATTCTCCTGCATTATCTCCGAGATAAAGAATTGTATTTGCTTTTTCAAGATGTTTCACAAATTCATTAAAATCAAAAATACCAAAGTCTTGTTGCAGGGCATTTTTTATATCTTCAGCAATATTAAAATCTTTACCAACTCCAAAATCAATAACATTTCCGGCAATAGCAATACGAATAGCTGTCAGTAATTTATTATCTGATTTTCTGATAATTTCTTTTAATTCGGGGTATAACGATAATGCTTCCTGAATATTTGCTTCTTTAATTTTTTTGTAGGGGTCAATCACCCCGGTTATTTCACGCACTTTTTTATAAATGACATCACCGGTTTGTGGAGGTGTGTTTTCCAAAGGAATATCCTTTATCATAGCTCCAATACTATCGAGTAATTCTTTTATTATTTTCTCATCATTTGTTGCCATTCTTCCGGCACGCAAAGCCTGACTCATCATACATGGCAAACAATCTAAAAATGTCTTCATGTTTATTTTTTTTAAAATCTAAAATCCGTTTTATTTACCCAATATTTTCTTCACAGAACTATAAATTTCTTCAACATCATAACCACATTCTTTATGCAGTTCGGCGATGTTTCCTTGTTCGATATATTTATCGGGGATACCAAGACGTTTTATGTTAGATTTGTAATTATTGTCTGCCATAAATTCGAGTACAGCACTGCCCAATCCGCCTAATATTGTTCCGTCTTCGAGGGTGATAATATTTTTAAAATTTCGACCAACTTCATGTAAAATATCTTCGTCAATCGGTTTTAAAAAACACATGTCGAAATGAGCAATTTCAATTCCTTCCTTTTTCAGAATATCACAAACTTTTACTGCATAATTCCCAATATGCCCGATTGATAAAATTGCAAGGTCTTTGCCATCGATAATTTTTTTTCCTTTCCCGATTTCAAGTTTTTTATAAGGAGTTTTCCAGTTGAGCATAACACCTCGTCCACGTGGATATCTTATCGAAAAAGGTCCCATATTTTCATGCTGTGCTGTAAACATCAAGTTGCGCAGTTCTTCTTCATTCATTGGTGCCGAAACAGTCATATTTGGTACAGCACGCAAATATGCCAGATCGAAGGCTCCATGATGAGTTGCGCCATCCTCACCAACAAGACCACCCCTGTCGAGGCAGAAGACAACATTTTGTTTTTGTATTGCAACATCATGAATAAGCTGGTCGTAGGCTCTTTGCATAAATGTTGAATAAATATTACAAAACGGTATCATACCGTTAGCCGCCAAACCTGCCGAAAAAGTAACTGCATGTTGTTCGGCAATTCCAACATCAAAAGCTCTGTGAGGCATCTTTTTCATCATCAGATTTAAAGAACAACCTGTTGGCATAGCAGGAGTAACCCCAACTATTTTTTCATTTTTCTCGGCAAGATCAACAATTGTTTCTCCAAAAACATCCTGATATTTTGGTGGTTTTTTTTCTGCTGATGGATCATTAATAATTTCTCCTGTATTTTTATTAAAAACACCAGGTGCATGAAATATGGTTTGATTATTTTCTGCTTGTTCAAAGCCTTTTCCTTTCACAGTGATAATATGTAAAAGTTTTGGACCCTTTATTCTTTTAAGATCGTGTAAAACATCTATTAATTTTTCAACATCATTTCCATCAATAGGGCCGAAATATCTAAAGTTAAATGATTCGAACAAATTACTATTTCTCAATATCGAACCTTTAATAGCATTTTCTATTTTTTGAACAATTTTTTGAGTATTTAGTCCGTATTTACTAAATTTTCCGAGTACTCTCCATGTAAAGTTTTTTATCCGGTTATAAAGACGGGAGGTAGTAATTTTTGTGAGATAATCTTTTATTGCTCCTACACTTTTATCAATGGCAATACCATTGTCGTTTAAAATAACAAGGAGATTTGAGTTAGAAACTCCGGCATTGTTCATAGCCTCCATTGCCATTCCGCCGGTTATTGAACCATCACCGATAACTGCAATATGATGTCTTCCGTTGTTATCTTTTAACTTAGATGCAACTGCCATTCCGAGTGCTGCCGAAATTGATGTGGATGAATGTCCTGTGCCAAATGCATCGTATTCACTCTCCGACATTTTCGGAAATCCGCTAATGCCTTTGTACATTCTGTTAGTATGAAAAACATCTTTTCTTCCGGTGAGTATTTTATGAGCGTAAGCCTGATGACCAACATCCCAGATTAGTTTATCTTTTGGTGTATCAAAAATATAATGAAGTGCAACAGCTAACTCAACGGTGCCAAGGCTGGCACCAAGATGACCTGGATTATGGGAAATAACATCAATAATAAATTCCCTTATTTCAGCGCATAACTGAACAAGCTCTTTATCCTTTAATTTTTTAAGATCAGAAGGATAATTTATTAATGATAATAATTTTCCCTGTTTTGGTGCCATTTAAAATAATCTGTTTGCAAATTTATCATTTATTTTTTACAAAAGCCCTAATTCCAGTTTTGCTTCGTTACTAATATTTTCTTGATCCCAGGGAGGTTCAAATGTGAGTTCAACTTTCACATTATTAACTCCTTTTATATTTTTTACGTTTTCGTTTACTTCTGCGGGCATATTTTCGGCAACAGGACAATTTGGTGAGGTTAACGTCATTAGAATATTTACATTATTTTTTTCGTCAATATCAATTTTATAAATTAATCCGAGATCATAAATATTTACAGGTATTTCAGGGTCGTAAATATTTTTAAGTACTCCTACAACTGTATTTTTTAGTATTTCAATTTTTGTTTGTTCCATTATCTATTAATATCTCTAAAAAACTAAATATTTTTGATATGGCTATTAAGAAAACGTCAAGAACGAGGCTTGTGAAGTGTTTAAAATCAGGAGTTTACTTTTGTAAATGACTGGTTTTAAATACGAGCATAACGAAGTTATTGACGTTTTCTTAAAGTCATTCTTTAGCTTGATATTTGGTTTTAAAAGCCAAAGCATAAAGCTTCATCTGTTTTATCATCGACAATAAACCATTTGAGCGGGTTGGTGATAAATGTTCTTTTAACCCGATTTTATCAATAAATTCCAGTTTTGTATTTATAATATCATCTGGTTTTTGATTTGATAAAACTCTAATCAAAAGGCTGACTATCCCTTTTGTTATTACTGCATCGCTATCTGCTTTAAATACTATTTTTCCGTTTTTATAAGCAGCGTACAGCCATACTCTTGACTGGCATCCTGATATTAGGTTGTTTTGAGTTTTGAATTTCGGCTCAATAAGTGGCAGAGATTTACCCATTTCTATTAGATAATTGTACTTATCCATCCAGTCTTCAAAATATTGAAATTCTGATTCAAGCTGATTTTCTATTTCAAATATTGTCATTATTGTTTTGATTTATTTTACGGATGCAAATTTAAGATTTATATGGGTAATGGATTAATGATTAAATGCGAAAATGATTAAATCAATTTACATTGAGAATTACGACAGAAAATAAAATGGGTATTAAAAAATTTATAAAAAAAACACCAGTTTAATTTATAACATATCATCAATAGCTTTCAATTTGTCAGCAGAAAGTTCATTGTGTTTGCCCAACAATCCAGTTATTAAAGTAATTTTAGCTGAAGCTTCAAAAACCTCCAGCCTGTCGAATGCCTGAAGTAATGTTTTGCCAACAGCAAGAACACCATGGTTTTTCATTACTATCACATTGGCATTTAATGTTGCCTCAGAAACTATTTCAGCAAGTTCTTTAGAACCCATCAAAGCATATTTTGCATAAACCGGAACACCGATAACAAATCTTGCTTCGCCGTTTAATTTGCAATTCACTTTTTTGTTTGTTGTCGAAAAACTTGTTGCATAAGTTGGGTGAGCATGAACGATTGCTTTTACATCTGAGCGTTTTTTATAGATTGACAAGTGCATTCCGGCTTCCATAGTAGGTTTTAATTCCGGTGTGTGATTTTTCCCGTCAAGGCTCATAATTCCTATCTGCTCGGCAGTCAGGCGAGCTTTATCTAATTGCGATGGGGTAATCAAAATATTCTCATCATCAATTTTAAAACTTATATTACCACCCGAACAAGTAGTTAGTTTTTGCTCGTATAATCGGCGCATAAAATAAGCGACTTCTTTTTTCTGGGATTGAAAATTCATATTCTTAGTTTTGTTAATTTTCAATTATTGACATCGATGCTTTCTTCAGAAATGAGGACAGGTTCGTAAGGTGGGTCAGGATTACCACTATTACTATCCAAATTGTATTGATATAACATAACAACATCAAGATCCGAACCGGTCCATTCTGCGGGATTGATAATCAGATATGTTCGAACCTTATGGCTACAATCGCTTGCATTTATCCATGAACCGGAATTTGCGTAGATACTTGTATATTGATTTCCGGGAGGATAGACTTTCAGCATAGGCTCATGGGTATGTCCAAACGCAACAACTTTATAGGTCGTTGGTGCGGGTGGTTGTTCCAGATATTCCGTTGTTGCTGCACCAAAGAGATCGCTGTGACCATTCCATATTGCCTGTAAGCAACATTCGATTGGAACAGGGACAGCGTTTTGTACCTGTGTTGCCGACCAAAAGTCTTCAATGTTAGCAGCATACATTTCTTCCACACCATTAAAAGAGAAGGGATTAGAATAACTATCAATTCCGCCCATCAGAATATTTGCCGAATCCATTAAAGGCATATCCATATCAAAATTCAATAGGCAATACAAAAAAGCGATAGTCCATGCAGCCCTGAATTCAAATGATCCCTCAGATGCTAATGCTTCTTTATTATTAGTCTGTTCTGACAACCCCTGCGCATACAACCTTGAAATAAAATATCCCGGAGGTAGCATGTGGCCCGAATTTACAAGTGAATGAGGACAATTGAAAAAATCATAACGATGACCATGCTCCATGATTATGCCATTAACGGGTGAATACTTTCCAAGACCGGCAACATCTCCTGCCCATGTAACACCGGGTATAATTTCCTCCATGATGTTTTGTGTCATTAGCATATCATGATTGCCGGGAACATATACAAGCTCAATTTCTTCATTTAATGCAATCGCTCTTAATTTGTCAAATATTAAGCTGTTAGTTGGTGAACCTGCAATTGCCAGAAAATAATCTTTTGTATTGTTAATACCAAGATTAGAATCAATTGGCGATACAGTATATGGAACCAGCCATTCATCAAATAGATCCCCAAGAATTGCCAATACCCTTACTTTGTTACCACTAATAATAGAATCCAGAAAACTTTCCAACGCTTTTGCGTTTTTGCCAAACCAGCAATAGTTTCCGGATACTGCTCTTGAATCTCCCATGTGGATATCGCTTATACAAGCAATTGAATTACGTTGCGTGCTACCAACTGAATTTAAATTTGTTGTAGTTCTCAGTTCTATTGTCTTATTCTGTTTCAGACTTTCACCGGAAGTAGATTTCAGACCGGTTTTTATGGTTAATAAATACTTCCAACCATCATTCAATTGAAAATCAGAATAAAAAGTTATCAATACTTTTTTTCCCGAAATTACCAGATCGTAATGTAAGTTCAGTAAACCTGACTTGTCAGAAAAGGTAACATTATCGACAACTGTTGCCGTATCTATCGGCAAATTGAATTCCATTTCAATAGATCGTTCATGGTGTTTCAGTTGGTAATATGTTTCGTGTTTTAGATTCAACCTGTGGAGTGTTACACTCAAATACTGTGATTCTTTAGGTAATTTATCATCTTTTTTACATGATTGTTGGATAATGAGCAAGCTACTCAATATCAAAGCTAATACTGAAAAAAATATTTTTTTCTTTTTCATCTTAAAATAATTTTATGTATTAAACAAAATACATTTATACTGATGTTGAACAAAAATACATAAATTTAACTAAGTATAAATATCTATATATCATCACCCCATGCTGAAAAGACTGTGTGAAAATACAAATTATCGGTATGAAGTCCGCTGAAGCGGACTACGGATTGTTTTTTAAACACCAATAAATCTTATAAGTATAATTTTTTTATCCGTGAAAATCCGTATAATCCGCGTAATCTGTGTTCTGTTTTTCAATCAAATAACCTACCAATCTCAACAGCATCCGGTTTTACAATTCCTTTTTCAGTAATTATTCCTGTAATATATTTTGCGGGTGTAACATCAAAAGCAGGATTTATTGCTTCGGAGCCGGGAGAACAAACGAGAACTTTTTCTATTTCTCCATTTTTGTTAATTCCTGTCTGGTATAAAACTTCATCCTGACTTCTGTTCTCAATAACAATTTCATTTCCTGATTTACAATTAAGATCGAATGTTGAGGTAGGTGCAGCAACATAAAACGGAACTCCGTATTCTTTTGCTACTATTGCTTTTTCAAGTGTTCCGATTTTATTTGCAACATCACCATTAGCAGCAATTCTGTCGGCACCAACGATCATCAAATCTACTTTCCCCTGCGACATAAGAAAAGCCCCCGCATTATCGGGAATTATTACATGAGGGATATTTTCATTTTTCAGCTCCCAGGCAGTAAGTCTGGCACCCTGACTTCGCGGGCGGGTTTCATCAACATAAACAAATACTTTTTTCTTTTGTTGATGAGCATAATAAATTGGTGATAAAGCTGTGCCATGATCAACAAATGCAAGCCATCCGGCATTACAATGAGTTTGGATATTAAAACCGTCTTTTATCAGTTCGCTTCCGAATTTTCCAATTTGTTGTGAGTCTTTGGCATCTTTGTTGGCTACTTTTTGAGCTTCTTTCAAAGCATTTTCGATAGATATTTTTCCTGCTTCAAAAACCCTATCAACAGCATAAAAAAGATTACGGGCAGTCGGTCGGGTATCTTCGATTTCTTTTTTGGCTTTTATAATGAATTCCAAAAAACCATCTCCGGGAGCTTCCAAAAATGCCTGTGCCATTGCAAAAGCAGCGGCTGCACCAATAGCACCGGCACCACGTACAATCATGGTGCTAATACCAAAACAAGTATCTTTATATGATTTCGCTTCAAAAATTTCAAATTCAAATGGAAGCAAATTCTGTTCGATCATAAAAACCGATTGATCTTTCATCCAAATTGTCCGGTAATTTTTACCTTTTACGTTCATGTATTGTTTTTTGCTTATTCAGGCAGTTTTATTTTCATCACAATTCTTACATGTTATCTGATAATATACCTCACAGTAACAGCACCCGCATCGCCCCATAAACCTGTATATCCGAGAAAATTCATTGCCGGTTTCCAGTCCAGAGAAATATTAATCGGGACATCAATAAATGTATATTCAATCCCAATTATTGCATCAACACCAAGAATGGTATAACTTCCATTATAATCGGTTTCAGCCCAGGGAATAGCGTAATCTGAATTATTCCAAAAACCGACATGCGCTCCTCCTCCATAATACCAATTAAGTCCGTAAACATCAAAAGCAGGATTATGAATTTCATAAAGACCGGTTATCATTAGCCCACGCCAGCGGGTACTCACGATTCCTTCGATTGCAGTCTCGGAACTAAGAAAATGTTTTACACTTAAACCCTGAGATGTCCCGCCTCTAAGACCAAAACCTGTTCGATAATCCTGTGCATTTAATGTAAAGGATGATGCAACAAAAAATAAGCTGATCAAAATAATTTTTTTCATAATAAATAAATTAAAAATTAAACATATATATTTCCACACAAATATACAAAAAAAAGATACTACCACGAATTAAGTGAAACATTGATAAATGCGAAAATGATTTAATGATTAAATGCGAAAATAAAAAAATTATCCTGATACAAAAACTAAATATTGTTTTTTGTAAATCCTTTATTAACTGAGATTTAATTGTTATGGAATATTTAAGCATTTAGACATTTAAGCATTTTATCATTATAAGTAAGTTATTTGATAGAACCACAGAAAAATTATTTTCCATAAAATAACAATGGAATCAAATATACTAATCCATCAATTGATTAACAGTAATCCATGCCATAACTCCCATTCCTGTTTCAAGACAATC